>DASVHW010000296.1 GCA_036382395.1 Candidatus Binatia bacterium
TGGAAGTCGATTCCACATACTACGCCCTGCCGAGTCAACGCAACGCCTTGCGCAAGGTTCAGCCGTTGCGCGATGCGAAGGTCATCTACGTCATCTTCAACAAGTGCTACGGGGATTACGGTATGCGTAACGCCGCCACGATGCGGCGCTTGCTCGCAGCAGCCACCTGAAGCGTTTGCAGCCTCGCGCACGTTGTGCAAGCCTTCTCCGCTTGGTAGGTTTCCCGTCCGATGCTGCGCCTGCGCTTTCTCCCCGGACTCATTCTCGGCCTGATTGTGGGCCTGGCCGCCGGAATCGTGGTCGTGCTGCTGACATTGCCGCCCCGTGGCGCCGACCTGCCCGCCCCACTTCCGTCACAGGTACAGGAGCTGACCCGCAAGTTGGAGGCAGCCAGCGAATCACGCGAGCGAGCCGACCGGCAGTTCGAGCAGTTCCAGAAGCTTGCCGAGCAGATGACCGCTACCTTCAACAGCCTGGAGAGGCGCTTCAAGCTGTTGGAAGAAGAGCAACGCGTGCGAGACGCGCAAGGGATTCAAGCCCCGGCGCAGCGCCCAGCCGCGCCAGCGCCACCGCCGACCGCGTCCAGACAGGCACCGCCGCAACCTAAGGCCGCGACGCGCCCAGACGGAGACACGCCACCATCGGCTCCTGAGCAAGACCCTTCGCTGCAGGATCAGCCGTCCGTTCCTCCCGCCGACGACCCTTCCGTACAGCAGTAGGCGGCTAGCCGCCGCACCGGCCTGGTGACAAGCTACAACAGCTATCTCACCTCCTCGTCGCACAGTGGAGCGTACCTTCCCTCTAGACATCCGGACCGAAGCATAGTCCACGGTTTGTCTCGCGCACGCCACCTGATAGAGTCCCACGCTGCGATAGGAGCGACTCATGGATGCGGATTTGAAGCTCGAGGGTGGACAGGTCATCGATGGAACAGGCGCGCCGGTTGGTCGCGCTGACGTCGCGATCAGCGGCGGTGTCATCACGGCGGTCGGCGATCTCAGTGGATTGCCGGCGGCGCAGGTGATCGACTGCGCCGGGAAAACCATCGTGCCCGGCTTCATTGATATCCACTCGCATACCGACTGGCTTCTCCCCGACTCCGACCACGGCTCGCTGATCGAACCGTTCATTCGTCAGGGCATGACGACGCTCGTCGGCGGCAATTGTGGCTTCAGCCCCGCACCCATTACGCCGGTCAACCGTGACGCCGCTCACGAAGCCAGCCGTCTCATCATCGACGGGGCCATCGACATTCGGTGGCAGTCGATGGGGGAATTTCTCAACACGCTTGAACGCGGTGGCGTAGCCCTGAACGTCGCACAACTCGTGGGGCATGGGTCGGTACGCGCCGCTGTAACCGGGCCGCTGAACCCCGCCGTGCCGAGCGCCGACGAACTCCAACGCATGGAGACGCTGACGCGGGAAGCGCTCGACGTCGGCTGTGTCGGTGTCAGCAGCGGGCTTGGATACCCACCCGGCATCTTTGCCGAGGAATCCGAGCTGGCGCATTTCGCCGGCTGGGCCGCACGCGGCGGCAAGATCTTCACCTCGCATCTCAAGGCCTACAGCTGGGTGAGCGGCGCCTACACCACCGACCCGACACAAGAGTTCCACAACCTCTCCGCTATCAAGGAGATCCTGCGCGTCGGCCAGGCCGCCGGCGCTCGCGTCCAGATCAGTCATCTCATCTTCGTTGGGCGCAGCACGTGGCCCAGCTACAGCGACGCCATCCGCCTCATCGAAGACGCGCATCGTGATGGTCTGGATGTCGCCTTCGATGCGTTCCCGTACACTGCCGGCAACACCACCGCCAGCGTGCTCTTTCCGGCGTGGATCCTGCCGCGCTTGGAGGAGGTCCTGGAAAACCCCGAGGAACGCGCCAACCTGCGCGACTTCGCCACTACCGCATTCGCCAGCGTCGGCTTCGGCCTGGCCGACGTGCAGATCATGAAGGCCAACGCCCCCCGCTTCGACCAGTACAACGGCTTGCGGGTCACCGACGCCGCCGACCGCGCCGCTATGGATCCGTTCGACTTCTATTGCCGCCTGGTCATAGAGAGCAAGCGCAACGCCCGGGTGCTCAACCACACCTACAGCGGCGACCGCGGTGAAGAGGAAGCGCTGCAAGCCGTGCTCCGCCATCCGCTGTGCACGATCGAAACCGACACCTTCGTCACCCACGACGGACACCAGAATCCCGCCGCCTACGGCACCTTTCCGCGGGTGCTGAGCACCTACGTCAAGGCAGGGCTTTTCTCATTGGAGGA
>DASVHW010000297.1 GCA_036382395.1 Candidatus Binatia bacterium
CTCGCCCGTAAAGGCGTGGTCGCTTACGCTTCGCCGCGTCCCGATTCGATTCCCAAGACTCGTAGCGACCGCGCCGAAGAGGCCCTCCGCGAAGCCGTCAGCCTCATCTTCTGGCGGATTATGCCGACAAGTTCCTGGTGACGCCGCGCATGGCACGCGTCCTGCGGCTAAAGAAAAAGGCCATCCGCATGCGGATGGCCTTGAGTTTCGCGTATGCCGTACGGCGTACGCCGTTGGCCTAGAAAATCAGCTTCATCGCGAACTGGATCTGCCGCGAGGAGCCCGCGTCGCCGGTCGCTCCGCGCGTGGAGCTGATCACGCCGAAGCTCGTGCTGCCGACCTGCGCGGTCAGCCCAGGGTTACCGAGGTTCGGGTGATTGGTCAGGTCGAAGGCTTCGATGCGGATCTCATGGCTGATCCGCTCGGTGATCTTCGTCGTCTTGATGATCGAAAAGTCGACGTTCTTGAAGCTGGGTCCGATCAGCGTATTCCGGCCCAGGTTGCCGAAGTGGAACAGGTCATTGGCGCCCACAAGGGCGACCGGAAGGGTGAACGCCGCGCCACCGGTGCAACCCGTTCCGGTAGTTAGATCGCAGACGGAGCCAGAGGAGAACCACTGGACGTTGCCGGCGTTGCTTCCGCTGGTGATGAGGGTGGCTCCGACCGACGGCATAGTCCCGGTCAGGTCCGGACGAACACCGGCTGCACCGGTGAAGTTCGCCATTGACTGGCCGCCTTTGCCGGGATTGCCCGCGACGACGGTAAGCGGATTGCCGCTTTGCAGGATCAAGACGCCGCTCAACTGCCAGCCGTCCTTGAGGCGATTGCCGTGGAAGGGAAGCTGGTAGACGGTGCTGAAGGTCAAATGGTGCCGGGCATCGTAATCCGACGAGCCGTAGTCCAGGAACGGGCGGGTCGAGTCGGAAACGGCCAGACCGTTCCGCGAGACCTCGTCTAAGGCATGGGACCATGTGTAATTGGAGCTGAACTGCAGACCATGCCCCACGCGCTTGTTTACGGTGATCCATAACGCGTTGTAATTCGAGGTGCCAATGCTTTCGGTTGCCGTGATGTTGCCCAGGACATTGGGCGGCGCCGCGGGATCGGCCGGATTCGGAAGAATGGGGCTGGTGGCCGCCAACGACGCAAACGGACGCGTGTACACGTTTGGCCCCGTCTGCGTTCTTTGGTTGATGTTAATCGCCGTATTCAGGTGTGTGCCCTGGTTGCCGATATAGCCGACCATCAAAGCCAGGGTCGGCGTGACTTCGCGTTGCAGGTTCAGGTTCCACGACTGAATATAGTCGTCCTTGAAATTCGGATCGACGGTTCCCACCGTGAAGCCGCTCCCCTTCGCAGCGGCGAGCAAACCCGAGAACGTCGTCGTGGTCGTCATTGAGTAAGAGACGTTGTAGGGGAAATTACCCGCGAAGGTGATCGGGTTGGGCTGGTCGTACATGATGCCGTAGCCGCCCCGCAGGATGGTCTTGCCGTCGTGGAGCATGTCCCAGGCAAAGCCGACGCGCGGCTGGATCAAATGGCTGTTCTGGTTGTAGATGTTGTTCCTGCCGTTGGTCCCCACCTGTACCAGCCAATCCTTTTCGGGAATAAACAGCGAACTGCGGTTCATCGCCTCGGTGGGCGACATGTTCCAATCCCAGCGCAGGCCCATTTCCAGCGTCAGAAACGGCCTGACCTTGTAGCTGTCCTGCACAAAGAAACCCAATGCGTTCTCAAAAACGCGCGCCGGGCGGCTGCTGGAATTGATGGTCATCGAGTTGGGCGTGCCGGCGATAAACCCAGCCATGTCCTTGAAGCCGAGCGTGCCCGCGTCATTGGTGAAGCTGTTGCCGTTGTACCGCCGTAGTTCGCCGCCGAAACGGAAGCTGTGGCGCCCGCGCAGGTAGCTGACCGTGTCGGACAGGACTGCCGTGTAGTCGCCGCGTCCTTGCGGGAAGCCGGAAATACCTCCGAAGCGCAGGTTCGTACCGCCAACGGAAATCTGCGGAATCCCTACCGGACCGCTCTTTCCATCCACGATGCCGATCGCGGACGGGTCGAGTTTATTGTCGGCGACAAACGTGATGTTTATGCGGTTAATGCCCGCGCGGAAGTCATTCACCAGGGTGGGACTGAACACATGCGTTTCGTTCAGCGTGAGGAGTTGGCGGTGCGCCGCGCGCGTATCACCGGCGCCCGGAATCGTCCCGCCTTGCAGGGTCGGCTCCTGGCGAAGATCGTTCTGGAAGTTGTAGAAGCCATGCAGGGTGTCGTTCTGGCTGAAGATGTGGCGGAAGTCGCCCGTCCACTGGTCCAGGTTGACGGGGGCGGAAATGCCTAAGCTGAATAAAGCCCCGTTGTTGGCCTTTGGGATCAGCTCCAACAGCTTCAACATGGTCGGGTCGCCGCCCGCGGTGATCTGGTCCCGCTGCGCCTGTGTGGGCACGGTGGTGGAGACGCTGACGCCCTGGCGCTGGCGCAGTCCTTCAAAGCTCACGAAGAAGAAGGTGTGGTCCTTCCAGATGGGCCCGCCGAAAGCGGCGCCGAAATCGTTGCGCCTGAACTTGGCCTGCGGCAACGCCGCGCCGGAGGTGCTTGTCGACTTGTTAAAGAAGTTGCGGGCATCCAGCGCTTCGTTGCGGAAGAAGTCGAACACTTCGCCGTGATACGCGTTGCTCCCCGAGCGCGTGCCGACGTTGATGATGCCGCCCGCATTGCGGCCGTACTCGGCGCTGGGCGTCGAGTTGTCCATCTTGAATTCGGAAACTGTGTTGATCGACGGCTGGAAGGTAATCTGGCCGTTGCCCATATCAACCAGGTTGACCCCGTTGACCATGAAATTCGTGGTCCCCTCGCGGGTTCCGGCGGTGTTCACGCCGAGCGCTCCCTGGCCGCGGATCGGGCTGGTCAGAAAGCCGTTGGCCGGGGGCACAACCGTTCCCGGAACCAGTCCGGTCAGTTCCAGCACGTGCCGCCCGTTCAAGGGAATCTTCTGCACGGCCTCGCCGTTCACCACCTGCCCGACGGTCATGGTTGTGCTTTCCACGACCGGTGCTTCGCCGGTGATGGAGACCGTTTCCTCCACGGTGGCTGGTCTTAGAGTGAAATTCCGCGCCACGGTGCGGCCGACCTCGAGCACCAGGCCGGTGACGACTTGCTTGCCCAGTCCGCTCGCCTGCACCTCGACGTTGTAGCTCCCGATCGGCAGCGCCGGTACCAGGTAGTTGCCCGTCGAGTCGGTCTTGGTGGTACGCGTCAGGTTGGTAGCCAGGTTAATGACCTTTAAATTAGCGTTCGGAACCACAGCGCCAGTTTGGTCTACAACCGTGCCTTGCAGAGTCGCGGTGGTCGATTGTGCCAACAGTGCGGATGTTGCGAAAGTCAGCACGAGAAGCAGGAAAAACAACTTGGCGCAAAATACAACGCGCATTTCCATCCTCCGTTTAATTGAGCAGCGTTGAAAAGACCGCCTGTGAAATTAGGCGCTACTACCCCACTGCCATGAGGATGTGCACTTCGAAGACCATCCTTGAAGTCTCGCGGCTACAAAGACTTACGAATTTACGACTTACGGGATTCTACGAATATCGGGAAGCGAGATATGAAATTGTGAAGAAGCCGTGCGCCGAAATGCGCCACCAGTAAAGGTTCTCATATCCACCCTCGCCAAGAGACGCACCGGGCCTGCGTTCTGGACGATGGTCGTTTTAACCACGATGACGGCACCCCGCTGCCCAAGTGTCGTTTGACGATGAAATTTTCATTCCTGAGACAACTTTCTTCGAAGACGGAGGTTTGGGGTAATCGGAGCTGGGAGGTCGGCACTTGGCACTCGCCACTAAGCACTAACCACTCGGCACTTGATACAATGTTCTTTTCCTCATGCGAACTTCTATTTCAGTGAATTCAGCAGCCAAGCCGTATGTGCGTGACGCCGCGGCGATCGCGCTTGTCGTCCTTTGCATCGTCCTGGCCGCCTGCGGCGACACTTACCGCCCCATCGCCACCCCGACGGTTCTACCCGGCGGCGATCCGCAGACGGTCCGCGTCGCCACCGTGGTGAACAACAACAACGGCGGCCCCGGCTCCACCACGCAGGTGGATGCCACCGGCGACACCAACATCGGTAATTTCCAGGTGGGCAACGATCCCGTACACGCCGCCTTCTGGTTTGGCAGCGTCAGCCGCGTGTACGTAGCCAACCGCGCCGCCGATTCGGTTTCCTATTACGCCGCCTCGACACTTGGCAGTGCGGTCTCGACCATCGGCCTTCCTGCCGGAGCGCGACCGGTATTCCTTTCCTCGGTCGGGTTCGGATTCGTTTATGTTGCCGAGTCAGGCACCAACAATGTCGGCGTGATTGACGCAGGGCTCGGCGTGCTCGTCAAAGAGCTTCCAGTCGGAATTAACCCGGTTGCGATCGCGGAGACACCGGACGGCAATTGGGCATATGTCGCCAATAAGGGCAGCGGCACGGTATCCATCATTTCGACCAGCACATCGAACCTCGATACGACGTTGCCTACGGGCGCGTCGCCGGTTTGGGTAACCGCCAAGAGCGACAGCAGCACCATGTACGTGCTCAACCAGGGAAGCGGAAACATCACCGTGATTGACGTCGCCAACAAGGTGGTCGTGGGGACTGTTGTCGTGGGCGCTTCGCCCAGCATGATGGCCTTCGACAGCCACAACCGCCGCCTTTACGTCGCCAACACCGGGTCGAATACGGTCAGCGTGCTGAACGCCGATCCGCAGGTGCCGGTGCTGCTGGCGACGGTGACCGTGGGCGCGGGTCCGACGTCGGTCGGCGCGCTACCCGACGGCTCGCGCTTTTACGTTGCTAACGGCGGCTGCGCCGATCCCATCCTGCTGACCGGATGCAGCGGAAATACCGTCAGCGTCGTGGATGCGCTCTCCTTCGCAATCCGCAAGACGTTGACGGTGGGGAGCACGCCGATCTCGCTGGCCGTGACTGCCGAATCGACCAAGGTGGTAGTGGCAAATCGGGACTCGAACAACATCAACGATATCCGGACTTTGGACGACACCGTGATCAGCACCCTCAACTCGGCCTCGCCACGGCCCGTGTTCGTCGTTATGAACTCTCAATAAACTGGCGCAAGCCGTACGCCTCGTGCCAGGCCAATTTCTTCCTTCTACCGATTTCTTCTTCGCCACCCGGAAACTTGGGCCCGCCAGGGCCTGTTTGGTAGGATGCGCTGCACTCCTTGATGGCGCCCCACATCTGCGCGGGTTTGGCGGATGTGGGTAGCTCTGAATCGTCCTATGCCGCGACTGCTCTCTGCGCTGCTGGTCACACTGCTGTTTGCGGTGATCGGCAGGGTCGTGGGTGGAGTGAACCTTTCCGGCGCTGCCGCCGGCTGGATCGTTGCCTTCGCGTTGTATT
>DASVHW010000298.1 GCA_036382395.1 Candidatus Binatia bacterium
CGTCTCTAGCCGCCAGGGAGGGCGCAGGTGGGCCGCAGCCGCGACTCACCTCGTTTCGATGCATATCGTCTCGCTCAGCCAAACACCGTGACATCGAGTCAGACATGGAGCTTCGCTCAACGCAGTTTATCGACAGTCCCCCAAGGAGGGGGATTTGCTTATTGCCATCTGGAAGCCGCTGCTGGTCATCACCGCCGAAGCCAATGCCCACATGACCCACATGCTGCTCGACATCCTCACCGAGGTACGCAAGCTCGTGGGTGAGCGGCGCCTCACCGTGGTCTTTGATCGCGGCGCCTTCAGCCCCCGGCTCTTTGAGCAGATCTTGGCCTGCGGCTTCGACATCCTGACCTACCGCAAGGGTCGCGTGCGACGGCTGCCGAAGAGCCGCTTCAAGGCGCGATCGGCCGTCATTGACGCTGACACGCTCGACTACGTGCTCGCCGATCAGGAGGTGCGGCTGCTCAAAGGGAAGCTGCGCTTGCGGCAGGTGACGCGCCTGTGTGACGGCGGTCACCAGACTCCAATCCTGACCTCACGTCGCGATCTCGACGCCGTCGAGATCGCCTACCGGATGTTCGAACGCTGGAGGCAGGAGAACTTCTTCAAGTACCTGCGTGAGGAGTACGCGATCGATGCGCTGGTCGACTACGGCGTGGTGGGGGCGATCTCGTACGGATAATCTCCCCGCACTCCGCACTACAGACGAGCTGTCGACGAGGGCCGCACTCTCATCCAGAGCGCACTCAATTCCAGCGCCGACGTCGTAGCAACCGACACCGAGCTGCGCATCACTCTGGCACCCCTCAGCTCCGCGCACCGCACCCGCACCGTGGCCGCCCTCTGCGAGGAACTCAACCGCCACCCCGTCTGTTTTCCCGGCTCGTGTCTGCGTCTGCGGTTCGCAATCTCCGACCCAACCCCCTAGAAAGCGGACAATTCAGGCGACACTATGTCAGGAGTTCTGAAGGTACCGATGTCGTGGAAAGCCGCCAGCACTGACAGTCGAGCGACCTGAACGGCAGAAAGGTCATCGAGTCCACCGAGCTGCGCAAGTCGCTGTCGCAGTAGAGTCCGCTGCAGCAGGGCCTCGCAACATGCCGCCACATCGGCGCAGTGGTCGGGCAAGGGGTGCCATGCGATGGGCTGCTCGTCGTTTCCCTGGCGGAGCTTGCCCCAAAAGCCGGTTGGGGGACCCTTCATTTCCATGTCCTGTGGCGATTGGCCTTGCGGTTGCGGGTGCTGACCTCTGACATGCGACAGTGGCCCTCGAAAGTTGCGGATGCCAACGACAGGCGTGCCGCATCACATACTTTCCTATGGGGGATTCTGTCAAGGTACGACGCTGAAGTTGTCGCTGAAGTACGACGCTGAAGTCGTTCAAGACTGTGAACGCCACGTCAGTAAAGACAGCCCATGGTGGAATGGGTTCCAAGGGAGAACGAAGTCTGGTCTGGAAGTGAGTGCATCGTCTCGGCGAGGGTGGTCTGGTCAGACCAACGCTGCCGATGATCAAGTGGGCCAGGCGCGGCGCAAGCGCCCTACAGCAACCCGATCTTCCGCGCCAGTACGTCGATGGCCAGGCCGAGCAGGAACAAGCCGCCGAAACGCCGCGTGTGCTGGAAGGCGAAGGCCGAATACCAGAGCGGCCAGATGTTCGGCGGGTATTCGGGTGGCGGGCCGGCTGGTCGCGCATGCCGGTACACGCGGACCGCACGTAGGTACCAGGGCAGGGCGGCCAACACACTCAGCAGCAGCCAGGAGAGGTAACCGCTCCACACCAGGTAGGCGACCAGAAGGTATTCGAGGGTGAACATCGCGATGGTGGCCTGCCGTGCCCTGCGCTCGCCCAGCAAGACCGGCATGGTGCGCACGCCTTTCCCTGCGTCGGCGTCGAGTTTGTCGATGTGCTTGCCGAAAAGAACGGTCGTTGCCCCGAGCGCAACCGGCAGGCTGGCCAGGACGACCGGTGCGGAAACCTGTCCGGTGATCACGTAGTAACCGCCGCCGACCATGAGCGGCCCCCAGACGATGATTACCGCCACCTCGCCCATGCCGATGTACTTCAGCGGCCAGGTGTAGAAGAGCACGAAAAAGACGCCGATGGCGAGCAGCGCCAGTGTGGCCTCGCCACGCACCGCCACGAGGACGGCGCCGGCGGCGAGTGCGATCAGGCCGGTGACCAGGATGTAGAGCAGGACCCGGCCGCGGGTCATCAAGCCGTGCTCGAGTGGCTGCGGGCCGTACTGCGCGCGGAAGTAGTTGTCCTTGTCGATGCCCTTCAGGTGATCGACGAAGTCGTTGACCAGGTTGTTGGTGGCGTGGGCGAACAGCAGTCCGACCGTTACCATGATCCACAGCAAGAGATCGAAGCGACCGTCGCGCGCCGCCAGCAGTCCCGCGATGGCTGCGGAGATGAACGTCATGACCAGCACGGCCGAGCGTGTGGCGATCAGCCAGCGCGAGATCACGTCGAGCGCATCCCACTCTTCCTTGCTCACCCGTGGGATGACGTTCACGGCCTTCGCCCACATCGACACGTTCATCATGCACTCCTCGTCAGCTTGCGATACACGCAGTCAAGGCTAGTAGGGCTCAAGGCCCACCTTGGGTTAAACTACCGGGACGGGTTCAGGGCAAGCCCTCGGTGGTTTTGACATCGAGTGCTGCTCTTGCCATTGCGCTGTGAACCGGTAGTTTCGGTATCGATGTCCGACGAGGTCTTTACACGGGGCGGCGAATCCTTCGCGTCCACTGAATCAGCTTGCGACTCGCAGATGCCTCAACCCTCGTCAGCCGCGGCGCGGGACGCCGGCTTGCGGGCGATTATTTTCGACTGCGATGGCGTGCTCTTCGACTCCTGGCGCGCCAATGTGGAGTACTACAACGCCGTCCTGGCGGCGCTGGGGCGGCCGCCCCTGGATGCCGAAGGCGAGCGCCTGGCGCACCGGCTTTCGTCGCCGCAGTTGTTTGATGCGTTGTTCGGTGGCGACGCCGCGCTCATCGAGCAGGCCCGTTCGCTCGCACGCAGCACGGACTACGCGCCGTTCTTTCTATGGATGGAGCCGGCCGCGGGTCTCCACGACCTGTTGGCCGAGCTCAAGCCGCACTATCGTCTCGCCATGGCGACCAACCGTGGTGTTACCGTTACCGGGGTCATGCGACACTTCAACCTGGCGCCGCTGCTCGAGCTTGCCGTCGGCATTTACGATGTGCCGCGGCCGAAGCCCTTTCCCGACATGATCGACAAGTGCCTGCAGCACTTCGGCATTGCTCCGCACGAGGCGGCATACGTTGGCGACAGTCCCTCCGACCTCGAAGCGGCTCGTGCCGCCGGCACGCACTTCATTGCCGTGGGCGAGCTTCCCGGTGCGCCGGTACGAATCCATCGCCTCGGTGAGTTGCCGTCGGTGCTGGCGGCGTGGCCCCTGGCGTGACGCGCGGGGCATGCGGTTCTTGCGTTCGTGCGATGAGTCGCTACTCTCTCAGGGATGTCCGACGCGATCTTTCTGAGAGACGGCGAACGCTTCGTTCCTACTGATCTTGCCCGCGGCCCGTGGACGCCGCAGGCACAGCATGGCGGCGCCCCGGCGGCGCTGCTGGCCTACGCCGTCGAGCGCTTCCAGGGGGGCGAGTCGATGTTCGTGGCGCGTCTGACGATCGAGCTGTTGCGCCCCGTGCCCATCGCCCCGCTCACCATCAGCACGCACTTCACGCGACCTGGGCGTAAGGTGCAGTTGGTGGAGGCTTCGCTTTTCAGCGGGGATACGGAAGTGGCCCGCTGTACGGGGTTGCGCATCCGCCGGGCGGAGATCCAGCTGCCGGCGGATCTGCCGCATGCGGCGCCGCCGCCGGGACCGGATTCCGGAGCTTACAATCTGCCACCCTGGTCCGACGCCATCGACTATAAAGCCTTTCACAGTTGTGCCGTGGAGCACCGCTTTGTCGCCGGCAGCTTCGAGCAGCCGGGGCCGGCAACCGATTGGATCCGGCTACGAGTGCCGCTGGTCGATGGCGAGGAAACCTCACCGCTCTGCCGGGTCGCCGCGGCGGCCGACTTCGGCAACGGCGTGAGCTGGGTGCTGAACCGCAGCGACGGCTACAGCTTCATCAATCCCGATCTCACGATCTATCTGCATCGTGTGCCGGCAGGCGAGTGGGTGTGTCTGGAGGCCAGCACGTGGGTGCAGCCGCAGGGACTCGGTCTGGCCGAAAGCGCGCTGTACGACGAGCACGGCCTCATCGGCCGCGCTCTGCAAAGCCTCATCGTCGAGCAGACGGATCGTTGACCCGGGCGGTTCGGGGGCGCACTAATGCGCCTTGGCCTGCGCCATATGTCGCGCCGCGATGTATCCGAAGATGAAGCTCTTCGCTTGGCATGCGCCGCTGGTGTACATGAAGCCGTGCGTGAGAAGCGCCGTGGTGTTGCTGGTGCCGTACAGCCCGGGAATGGGCTGCCCCTCCGCGTCGATCACTTGAGCGTTGGTGTTGGTCACCAGCCCCCCCAGGTTGCCGACCGAGCCCAGTTCGAGTTTCACCCCGTAGAACGGTGGAGTCTCCAGAGGTCCCAGAACCGGTCCGGGCGCAAACTCGGGGGAACGTCTGCTGCCCCAGTAGTGGTTGTAGGCGCTCTCCCCTCGATGAAAATCAGGATCGCGACCTTCGGCGGCGAACTCATTGAAGCGATTGACGGTTTGCACCAGGTTCTCTGCTGGCATGCCCAGTTTCCCGGCCAACTCCGGCAAGGTATCGGCTTTGATCAGCCAATCCGGATTTTTGGTCATGGTGGCCAGCAAATTCATGTAGGAACGGTCCGCCTCGGCATGGTCGCCGACCCAGAAAAGCGGCGCATTGGCCAGTTCGGAGAAGTTCTTGTCATATTCGAGGAAGGCTCTGCCGATGTCGGGATAGAAGGACTCGTTGCAGCACCGTCTGCCATGGCGATTGACGATAATGTTGCCAGGGTACCCGTACGAGAGCATCCGGTAGAGAGGCCGGCCCTTGATTTCTTCCCCTTCCACACGAAACACGGGCTGGAAGATGGAATGCTCCATGAGCGCAACGGCGGCACCCACTTCCATTCCCATGATGTGGCCGTCACCCTCATTGGAGGCCGGAGTGAGACCGTGCAGATCGGGCATGTTGAGGAATCGCTTGTTCATCGTGGCGTTGCGTTCGTAGCCGCCAGACGCCAGCAAAACTCCTCGATTCGCTTTGACAAAGAAATCCTTGCCTTCCCTTTCCGCTCGCAGGCCGACCACTTCCCCATTTTGAACCAGTAGCTGTCTTCCGCGTACACCGGTCAGAATGTTGATGCCCCGTTCAACACATCCCAGCACCAGTCCGCCGATCAGCCCCCGCCCCTCGGCCCATTTCTCACGCACTCCAGCAAAGAAGGGAATCGGGTCGGGCCGAACTTTGGCGACGAGAGGGTGTTGCTTTGCCGCTGCAGTCAGGAGCGGGATCATGATCGTTGGATCGGGATAGAGCTGGCGGCCGTGCTTCTTGCCGCCCGGGAGGTCGGCATAGTAGTCCGTGCTGGCCTCAATCGTCAGCTTCAACGGGGTATGGGCCTCCACGTAGCGGACCGCCTCGGGGCCGGTGTCCAGATATGTCGCCAACAACTCTTCATCATGCCGTCCCAAACTGGTGCGACGTATGTGGGTGAGGGCTTCCTCGCGAGAATCTGGAATACCGGCCGCGGCCATGTGATCGTTGCAGGGAATCCAGAGGACGCCGCCTGAAAGAGCGGTTCCACCGCCGAGGTGTTCCGATTTCTCCAAGAGCACGGTGCTCAGGCCCAGGTCATGTCCCATGATGACGGCGGCGAGTCCTCCGGAGCTTGCGCCCATGGAAACCAGATCCACCTCTAAATCCCATTTCTCAGGAAACTTGGTCGGTCGCATGGCGATCGGTCGTCCTCCTGCTTCACTCGAAGTGCATTTCGCGGACATTGCTGGCTACCCGAAGCGGCGCCGCCGTCGCGGCCTTGACGTGGTCAACGGTCAGGCCCGGGGCGAGCTCGCGCAGGAGGAAGCCGTCGGCGTCGATGTCGATCCAGGCGAGATCGGTGATCACCGACTGGACGCACTTGAGTGCGGTCGGCGGATGGCTCAGCCGCTCGACGAGCTTCGAACGGCCGCTACGTTCACGGTGGTAGCAGATGGCGATGACACGCGCCCCGCCCGCGGCCATATCCATGGCGCCGCCGATGCCGCCGCTGCCGTTGGGCGTGCTCCAGTTTGCCAAGTCGCCATTCTGGGCGACCTCGAACGCACCCAAGACGGTGGTCGACACACGGCCGGTGCGCGCCATGGCGAAGGAGACGTTCGAGTCGAAGTACGACGTTTCGGGCAGCGCCGTCACCAGCTGGCCGCTGGCGTTGTAAAGGTCCATGTCTTCCTCGCCTTCAGCCGGGAACGGGCCGAAACCGAGGATGCCATTCTCCGAATGGAGCGTGATGTCTCGGCCCGCGATAAAGTTGGAGACCTGGGTCGGCAGCCCGATACCGAGGTTGACGTACTCGCCTTCGCGCAGGAGCGCGGCGGCCTTCATTGCCATCAAGTCGGCAGGCAACCCCACCGGCCCGCCATCGCGGATGGCGCGTCCCTCCATG
>DASVHW010000299.1 GCA_036382395.1 Candidatus Binatia bacterium
CGACTCGGGCGGCAAACTGCACTGGCAGGAGCGGCGCATTCTCGTTGGCCACGCGTGTGCCGCTCCAATGACGGTAGTAATTCATGCGCACCGCAAACGTCCGTTCGACACGCGCCACATCGCCTGAAAAGTCGATGCGTAAGCGGTTCTCCCATCTCGCGACATCAAACCCCTGGCGTTCCAACCAATCCGCCAGCGCGTCGTACTCCTCAACGGACGGGGCAAAGCGCGAGGCGAATTCCTCCGGACTGAGCCAGTGATGATACTCGGGCGCTCCCGGGTTCTGCTGCGCCGCAATCAGCCCGTCCAACTCGTCCTGGTGCTGCACCTGTAGCGTGATCGACATGACGAGCGCATCGCGCGCATTGGCTCGCCCCACGAGATGAGAAGCCGTCGCCCGACGCGACACCGCCGCCGGCAACTCGTACTGCTGTTCCGCTTGGCTCGCACCGATCGGCAGCGTCAGGCAGACCGACACGACGAGCCTGACCCATGCCCAGCGCCGCACGTGGCCCCTGCCGCGAGGCTCACCCGCGATGAACCCACCACCCGTCATCCGCTGCTCTCTCACTGTAGGCCCTCACGATGATGATTTCGGCGAGCCGGTTTCGCCGCCACGGCTGCGTGCTCGTGGCGGTGCTCGAATTGCGCCCACAAGCTACGGCTTCGTACGGCGCGCTCACCGCGGCGGACTTGGTAGAGGCGCTTCTCCCTCAATTCGAGACAGGAAAGCTTGTTCCAGTACACCAGTCCCGTGTCCAGACCCACCTTGTACGGCAGCCCCATGAGCACTTCACGTTGCGGAGTGTGTCCGAACAGGACGGTGAACGGAAAGGGATGCGGGCTGGAAATGAACTCGTCCCTGATCCACAACAGGTCCTCCGCTTCTTGTTCCTCCAAGGAGCGCGCCGGAGAGATCCCGGCATGCACGCAAAGGAAGTCTGCGTGCCGGTGATGGAGCTGCAATGAGAGCAGGAACTCCAGGTGATCGGGCGGCAGTTGGTCCGCCGTGATCTGGCCGGAGCGCCCTGCGAGCCCATAGCTGCGCAGGGTGGCTTCTCCTCCGTTGAACAAGAAGGCCTCGCCGTAGAAGCCGCCGCGCCCGAGAAAGGCAAGGAACATGTCTTCGTGGTTGCCTTTCAAAAAGACGCACTGCGGTCCCTCGTGGCGCAGCCGCAGGAGCCGATCAATGACGGCTCTGGGCGATGGCCCGCGATCGACGTAATCACCGAGAAAGACGACCGTATCGCCGCTGGCGGCTTCGATGGCATCCAGCAAGCAGTCGACTTCATCAGGGCAGCCATGGATGTCGCCGATGACGAATGTGCGCGGTTCACTCATTGGCTCAAAGAGGTTTGCGCCGTACCGGTGCCCAGCAAGTCCCGCAGGCTCTGCTCATCTCCGATCACTTGGAGGGCTGCCTTGTACGGATCAATCTCGCCCCGTTTGACCTGCTGCAGCAAGGCAACGAAGCGTCCGTTGTCCAGGCCCGCCTCGAGCCGGCGGCTGATCTCGTCGCGCAGCACGGCAACGAATTCTTCCTGGCGGGCTGCCGCACTATGGGCGGCGTTCTGACCACTGCTGCGCCAGAACTCACGATGCCGCAAGATGACGTCGAGCAACTCGGTGACACCTTTGCCCGTGGTCGCTTCCGTCAACAGGACCGGCACCTTCCACTCCGCCGCCGGACGCAGCTGCAGCATCATCTCCAACTCGGTCTTGATGCGCAACGCCCCTTCCCGATCGGCTTTGTTCACCACGAACGCATCGGCAATTTCCAGCAGGCCGGCCTTCATGGTCTGCACGGTGTCACCGGCCTCGGGCACCAGCACCACGACTGTGGTGTCCGCGACGCGCATCACGTCGAGCTCGGTCTGACCGACCCCAACCGTCTCGACCACGATGAAAGTTTTCCCGAAGGCGTCGAGCAGCCGTGCCACATTGCGCGTGGCGCGCGCCAAGCCACCGTGGCTCCCGCGCGTGCTCAAGCTGCGGATGAACACCTGCTCATCGAGGTAGTGGCTCTGCATGCGGATGCGATCGCCCAAAACGGCGCCGCCGGAGAACGGGCTGGACGGATCAATGGCAATGATCCCGACGCTGTGGCCCAGCTCACGCAGCTTGCCGATCAGGCGGTCCACCAGCGTCGACTTCCCCGCGCCCGGCGGCCCCGTGATGCCAATGGTGTAGGCCCGGCCGCAGCGCTCGTGAATGAGACTCATCACCAACGCCGTATCGGGGTGCCGGTTCTCGACCAACGTGATCAGCCTAGCCAGCGCGAACCGGTCCCCGGCCAGCATCCGTTTCACCAGCTTAGTCGGCATCATTCTTCGCGGGAGTGGGCTCTGCGCGCAACGCCCCACCGTTTCCTGATCAGATCCATGGCCACGCACAACACAGCGCCACTCCCCCGGTGAACGGCTATCTTCAAGGAGAGTGCAAGCACCTTTATGGGTATAACGTAGCACCCATACCCACGCAATCTTGTCGCGGCCAGGCGCCAATGCTAGCAGATGGGCATGCGCACCCGGCGCAACCCACTCCTGCCGATCGGGCTGCTATTGGTCATCCTAGGCTTCGGCAATTGGTACGCCGGCAAGAACCAGATCGAGGAGCATGAGCGGCTCCTGGCCACTGGGGACATCCCCGCTCCGGCAACCCACTTCGAAGAGTTCCGGGAGCTCACTGCCCACACAACCGCTACGCTGCTGAGCCCTTTGCAGCGCGGCAGCGACCAGCACACGCTCATCAGCGGCAAGCTCGATTTCTACAAGGTCGTCCAAAGCGGCGGCCGCATGCTGATCCTGCTCGGCCTCTTTTGCGCCGTGGCCGGTACGATCCGGACATGGTACCAGCAACGGGCTGAGCGCGGGTCGTCGATAGCGTAGACGCCACGCTCCGCAGCAGCCGGGATCACCGGATGCTCGTGCGGATCGTCACCTGTCTCACCCAACGCGCTGCACAAGCCAGGGCCTGACGCATATGGCATATGGCGTATGGCTTGTGGTTCCTGACCATGCGCCATATGCTATCAGCCATATGCCAGGGCTCGAGGCGAACGACACTTGACTCAAACTCAACGAGTTTCAAGCCTCAAGCCCGCTAGCCGTCGGTTCTGCGGCTCATGACGGACGAGAATCCAAGGCGTGAACGGCGGTGGATTTGAACGTTACGTAGACGGCGGTACCGACGTTGAGGGCCAGCTCTTCGTAGGAGTGGCGCGTGATGCGCGCCACCAGGTTGCGGCCGCAGGCGACGGTGAGCATGATGCTGCTGCCATCGCTCTCCGCCTTTACCACGTGTCCGGAAAAACTGTTGCGCGCGCTGGAATGCAGGGGGGCGCGTGAGATGATGATGTCCTCCGGATCAATAGCGACCGCCGTCGGCGCCGCACCGTTGGCGATCTCGATGCGCAGCCCCTCGCTGTGAAAGTAATTCGTCCCGCCGACGCTTCGCGCCGTGCCGCGCAAAAGGTTCACCAGCGGGACCGGCGCGATCCTCCCGCCAACCAGCGACACCACGGCATCCGTCAGACGATAGGCCTGCTCGAGATTGTGTGTCGTCATGACGACGGTCTTGCCGCTGGCTCCGAGCTGCGCCAGGAGCCGTTCGAGCGTGCCGACATGCTCGCGGTCCACATTCGCCGTCGGCTCGTCGAACAGATAAACACCGGGATCGATGGCCAGTGCGCGGGCAATGGCCACACGTTGCGCCTCCCCGCCGGAGAGCTTCCGTGCCGGCCGCGCCCCGAAGCCCACCAGCCCGACTGCGGCCAGCGCCGCCACCACGCGCTCATCCGGCGCCACTCCGCGCGCCCGCAGACCAAAGGCGACATTGGCACTCACTGTCCGGCCGAACAGCAGTGGGGACTGCGCCACCAGCGTCACGTGCCGGCGTAGCGCCACCAGATCTCGGTCGCGGAACGTGACGGGCCGGCCGTCGAACTCCAGGCGTCCGGCGCATGGCGCCTGTAGGAAGGCCAGCACCCGTAACGCCGTCGTCTTGCCGGCCCCGTTCGGTCCAACAATTGCCGTGATCCCACCACGCGCGATGGCCAGCGAACTGATATCGAGCACGGGGCGGCCAGCGAATTCCACGCGCAAGTCGGTCAGTCGAAAGGCAAGCGCGTCCATGCGCGGCAGCTCATTTCCGCGGCGACAATACCGCGAGGCCCAGGTTCACTGCCAACGCTAGCGTCAGCAAGATCAACCCGAGCGCGAAGCCGAAGGCGAAATCGCCTTTGCTGGTCTCCAACGCGATGGCCGTGGTCATGGTCCGTGTCGCGTCTTTGATGTTGCCCCCAACCATCAGAGCGATACCCAGTTCCGAAATCAGCCGGCCGAAGCCCGCGATGATCCCCACCAGCACCCCCCAATACAGCTCGGCCAGCACAGTCACCGCGGCACCAAAGCGCGAAGCCCCGAGAGTCAGGGCGGTCTCTTCAATGCGCGGATCGGCGCCGCTGACCACGCCCATGGTGAGCGCGGCCAATAGCGGCGTGACAAGGATCATTTCGCCGAACACCATCGCCGGTTGCGTGTACAGCAACCCCCAGGCGCCCAGCGGGCCACGGCGGGATAGCAGAGCGTAGGCGAGCAGCCCGACGACGACGGTCGGCAACGCCGTCAACGTGTTGAGCGTCACCTCGAGCACGCGACGCCCGCGGAACTTGCGAGCCGCCACCGTGAATCCGATGGGCACGCCGATCACCGCCCCGAGCAGCGTCGCCGCAACCGATACCTTCACCGATACCGCCGCGGCCGCCACGACCCGCGGGTCCATAGTCACCAACAGGCGCACAGCGGAGACCAAGGCTTCGCCCAGAAAAGTCATCGGGACACGCGCCGCAACCGCTCAGGGGGCGGCGGCCACCGGTACGGCAGTGGGATGGAACAGCACTTGGCCCCCTTGTTTGAAGCTGCCGATCAACTCCTGGCCGGCGGGCGCGGTGAGCCACGCGACCAGCTGCATGGCCTCGAGATATTTCACGTGCGCGTGGCGGGCCGGGTTGACCACCATAATGGTGTACGGATTGAAGAGCGCCGGGTCGCCCTCTTGCACGATCGTCAGCTCCTCGCGACCCTTGTAGGCCAGATAGGTGCCCCGATCCACAAGGGTGTAGGCCTGCCGCTCGTTCGCCATGAGCAGGACCGCGCCCATCCCCTGGCCCGCTGACACGTACCACGTGCCGGCGGGCGTGACGCCAGCGGCCTTCCACAGCTCCTTCTCCTTCTGATGCGTGCCCGACTCATCACCACGCGATATGAACATCGATTGCGTCGCCGCAAGTTTCTTGAAGGCCTCAGCCGCTCCGGTCGCACGGCGGAGTCCGGCGGGATCCGACGACGGACCGACGACCACGAAATCGTTGTACATCACCTCGCGCCGGTTCACCCCGAACCCCGCCGCCATGAAGGCCTGTTCCAGCTCCGGTGCGTGCGACAGCACCACATCTACGTCGCCGTTCTCCGCCAGCTTCAGCGCCGCGCCGCTGCCGACCGACACGACATCCACTTTCAGATTGAAGCGTTGCTCAAACGGCGGCAGGACGACACCCAGTAGTCCAGAGTTCTCCGTACTCGTGGTGGTGGACAGCCGCAGATGCTCCTGCCCCCACCCAGTGCCCACGAGCAAGAGCACGACCAGCGTGATACGTGCGACCCGCATCGGCCAATCCCTACCCCAATCCGGATCAGAACCGCAGCATCGCATCGAGTTGCGTCCGCAGCAGCGTCGGGTTGCCGGTGAGCGCCGCATTCGAGATCTTTCGATCCAAGACGTTCTCGACGTACGCCTTCGCCGTCAACTGCAGGTTGGGCAGCAGGGCGTAGTCGAAGCGCAGAATGTGCGAAATGAGGTTGGTGCCTCCCTTTTGTGTCGGGCGCGTGTCTCC
>DASVHW010000300.1 GCA_036382395.1 Candidatus Binatia bacterium
GAGTAGCAGTATCACCGCCTCGGCGAAGTTGGGATCGCGCAGGCTGCGTTTGGCGATGAGAAACCGGCCCGTCGCGGGCTTGGTCGGCGAGAGCGTCTCCCCTTGCCGAGCCGCGACAGCATCGGACGCATGCAGGCAACGATCCGACCGGCCAGGACACAGCCCCGTCGGCCCGGGAGTGCACAGCGAGCTGAGCAGAACACACAGTAGCGGAACGGTCATATCAACGTCAGACTCCGGTCCGATCTCGTCGATCGGTACGTTACCGTCCTCAGCGGCGTTGGAAGTTCGGTTTGCGCTTCTCCTTGAAGGCGCGCGGACCTTCCCTCGCGTCCTCGCTCATAAATACCTTCCAGCCATAGTCGAACTCGTGGGCCAGCGCCTCCGCCTCGGTCATACCGTCGGTCTCGTGCAGCGTGCGTATGATCGCCTCGACGGCGAGCGGCCCGTTGTCGCAAATGACCTGGGCGATCTCACGCGCCTTGGCGAGCGCCTGACCATCGGGAACCACATGGCCAATGAGTCCGATCGAGAGCGCCTCGCGTGCCGTGAGGTGTTTGCCAGTGAGCAGGATCTCGGCCGCGTGGGTGTACGGAATCTGGCGCCGCAGCCGCACCGCCGAGCCGGCCATCGGGTAGAGTGACCACCGTGCTTCCGACACGCCGAAGCGAGCCTTCTCTCCGGCGATACGGATCTCGGTCGCTTGCAGGATTTCCGTGCCGCCGGCGATCGCCACACCCTCGACCGCCGCGATGATGGGTTTGGTTGGCCGGTAGCTGCGCAGCAGCGCCTTCCAGTGTAGCTCGGGGTCAGCGGACATGCGTGCAGTGACGTCGATTTCCGGATCCGTGTTCCCGCCGTCCCCTGCCATCGCCCGGAGATCGGCGCCGGAGCAGAAGTTGCCGCCTGCCCCGGTAAGGATGATGCAACGGACGTCGTCCTTCGTCGACGCCTCGACGAAGGCGTCGTACATGCGTACGAGCATGGCGCCCGAGAGCGCATTCATACGCTCTGGACGGTTCAAAGTAACCACCAACACATGGCCTTCACGTTCGACGATCGCATCAGGCATAGGCTGTAACCTATGACGTCCGTGCGGGCTGATGCAATACCAACCGCTCCACAGGCACGCACTCCGGCTGCGGGTCCATTTCCTCGCTTCTTCCCATCAAGCACGCACTTTGGTAGCTCTTGCGTTTATGTGGGTGCGGCTTGGTAGGCGTATCGAAATGACGAGAAGCATGTCTGCATTCGTGCCAGCCCTTTCCGGCCGCGCCAGGATGGCATGCTTACTCTTGGCGCTGGGCACCCCCGTGCAAGGACACGCCTGCGATCTGTGCGCAATCTACACCGCGACCGAACAGCGGGAGAGTCGCACCGGCATCCGGGTGGGCGTCGCCGAGCAGTTCACCAGCAGCAACACGCTGCAACAAAGCGGCGAGAAGGTCGACAACCCGGCCGGGCAACGCCTCAACAGCTCGATCACGCAGTTCCTCGCCGGATATAACTTCACCCCACGCATCGGCCTGCAACTGAACCTCCCCCTCATAACGCGCGCCTTTCGCCGCGTAGAGGGCATGGATGTTGTCAACGGTGACGAAAGTGGAATCGGCGACCTGTCACTCATCGTCAACGGGGAGGCTTACCGTGACGTGACGGAGGATAGCGTCATTCGGCTATCGCTCCTCGGC
>DASVHW010000301.1 GCA_036382395.1 Candidatus Binatia bacterium
ATCGCCTGAAACCTGCAGTAGGAGCTACTGGTAGAACCCTTCTCGCAACCGCGAGTTTCGAGATTCCCCACATTCATGACCCACTCCACCGCCGCCTCTCTAGGGCTGTTTGCTACGGTGCGGCCGGGTATGTTACCTGCACCCGAATGGAACGGCGCGGTACGACGCTGGCACAGGCGTTGCGCTTCGACGGCCTGTGGTGGCGCAAGTTCGCCTACCTCGGCTGCGTCTACGGCCCGGAGTGGTGGAAGCAGCTTTCGCCGCCGGCGATTGCGGCGATCATCTTCATGCTGGTGGGACGCAACCGCCGCGGCGCCATCGCCAACATGGAACGCATCCTGGGGGTCAGAGGGGCTCCGGCCGCTGCGGCGGCTCTGCGGATGTTCGCGGAGTTTGCCCATTGCATGACCGAGACGATGGAGTGTTACGGGCCACGTCCCAAGCCTCTCAGATTAGAGGTGTCGGCGCGCAACGCGTTGGTGGACGCTCTCGACGAAGGGCGCGGAGCCGTCGTCGTCACTGGCCACTTCGGCAACTGGGACGTCGCCGCCAAGACGCTGAGCGACTACGGCCGTCCCGTCAGCCTGGTGATGGCGCGCGAGGCGAACGCGACGACACACGAGTACGTGCGCCAGGCCCGCGATCGTGCCGGCGTTCGGGTGATCTACTCGGACTCCTCGGTATTTTCATCACTCAATGTAATTCGCGCTTTGCGACGGAACGAAATCACCGCGATTCAGCTGGACCGCGCCAGTGGCACGAGCGGCATGCGGCCGATCCCATTCTTTGGAGCGCCGGCACCCTTCCCTTCCGGTCCCTTCGTGCTGGCGCGGCTATCTGGAGCTCCGTTGATCCCGGTATTCATTCCGCGGCTGGGGAAGCGGCACTATGCCGTCCGCGTCGGCGGAAGCTTCACGCTGCCGCGTGACGCGCGGGACGCGCACGCCTTGGAGCGTGCCATGACCGAGGTCGTGCGCGAATTCGAGACGGTGGTGCGCCTGTTCCCAACCCAGTGGTTTCAGTTCGCCCCGTTCTGGCCGGCTGATTCCGTGCCGGTGGAGGCGCAGCCTGCCGCCTGCAGCGACACCTCCGAGCCCTTGCGTGCGCGTCGCTGACTAGACCCGGACCAGTTCCTCAGAGATGCGGCTGCGCACCAGATCGCGTAAGCGGTCACGGTCGTCGTAGGTCATCTCTTTCGTCGGGATCGGTTCCAACACGACGAGCTCGACCTCCCCCGGGACGATCGATAGGTATTTGCCTTTCGGCATCAGCTCCCTGGTGCCTTTGCAGACGATCGGCACCACCGGGATTCCGAGGTGGATGGCCGCGACGAACGGACCTTTCTTGAAGGGAAGCAGATTTCCATCCCGACTGCGCGTCCCTTCCGGAAAGATAATGGTGGAGAACTCATCGACCGTGAGCTGATTCAGCAACTGAATCGCCTCGAGCGGATTTTCCCGATCAATCGGAATCATCCCCATGGTGCGCAAGACGGCACCCAGCACCGGCTGGTTGAACAGTTCCTTCTTCGCCGCGAAGCGGTTGTTCCCGGGCAGGTACCCGAGCACCGCGGCGATGTCGAAGTGGCTTTGATGGTTCGGCGTAAACATGTAAGGACCGTGACCGAGGTGTTCAAGGCCGGTGACGTGCACCCGCACTCCGCACATGCGGCTCAGGTTGCGCGCCTGTGCCTTGGCGAACCGCCAGGTGACATTCTTGTCCTCGATGAGCCGGTACATGGCGACGGCAATGAGCCCCATGGTGAACAGCATGCCACGAAAGATGAGCCGGTTGATGAAGATGCGCAGCTGCGGCGCCGCGGCGCGGGGCAGCACCCGCGAGATCGGATCACTGGGGGCGGTCATCGAGCCCCGAACTCTACCACGTCCAACCACCCAGGCAAGCCGCCGACGCCCAATCGCCGTACGTTGACATCGTGGCGAAAAGCCCGTTAATTGCGCGCGTGCGGATCCTGCTCGTTTCTCCAACTCACTACAATCCGGACGGGACGCTGCAAAAGACCACACGGTACTGGACCAGTGGAATCACGCTCCCGTACCTGAAGGCGTTGACCCCGCCTGGCCATGACGTCACGATGGTCGACGAACTCTTTTACGACGTCGATCTGAACGGCGAATACGACGTGGTAGGCATCACCGCCATGGGCCCGCAGATCAAACGGGCGTATGACCTTGCCGACCACTTCCGGCAGCGCGGTGTGTGGGTCGTCTTAGGCGGCAGCTGGGTGACGCTGACGCCGGATGCATCGTTGCGCCATGCCGATGCCATCGTCGCCGGCGAGGCCGAGGACGTGTGGCCGCAGTTGCTTGCGGACTTCCGCGAACGGCGCACGCGCGGCGTGTACCGCGCCAGCCGCCGGCAAAGCCTGGTCGACCTGCCGCAGATCAACTACACCGAGCTACCCCTGCTGAAGTACGAGGCGTTCAAGACCAGCTGGCTGTACCGGATGTACTTTCACTGGCCGGTGATCTTCTCGCGTGGCTGCCCGCATCCGTGTGAGTACTGTGCGGTACAGAGCTACTACCAACGCAGTTTCCGCACCCGGCCGGTCGCGGAGGTCATCCGGGACCTGCAGACCATCAAGGCGCTCGGGGGTGACCGCATTTTGTTTTTGGACGACAATCCCATCGGCCACCCTGAAGCAGCGAAGGAACTGTTCCGTGCCATGATTCCGCTCAGGATGAAGTGGGCCAGTCAATGCACGATCAACATCGCGCGTGATCCCGAGTTGCTCGACCTGGCTGCCCGCAGCGGTTGCGTCAGCCTCTCGATTGGCCTCGAAAGCATCAACCGGGCGAGCCTCGATTCGGTCAACAAGTCATTCAATCTACCGCAGCACTTTCCCCGCGACCTGGCCGCGATCCGCGGAAAAGGCATTCAGGTGATC
>DASVHW010000302.1:0-27500 GCA_036382395.1 Candidatus Binatia bacterium
GCCAAAGTCCGAACTCCAGACGCGATTGAACTCCGATCCGACCCCGGCCATCTTCCCGCTTCCCGTACCGCTGTAGGGTTGCGAGATCATAAGTCCAAGATATAGTGGCTCATCGCTGGGGCATGGAAGGCGCGACGGGCGCCTGCACGGGCTCGACGTGTTGGTGCTGGCGACGGGGTTTCGCGTGGACCGCTTCCTGCGTCCGATGCAAGTAATAGGGCGGGCGGGCCGGCGCCTCGACGGCCTGTGGGCGGAACGACCGACCGCCTATCTTTCCATCTCGATTCCGGGTTTCCCGAACCTCTTCATGCTGAACGGTCCCAACGGTCCGGTCGGCAACTTCTCGCTGATCGAGGTCGCCGAGCTGCAGATCGCGTATATTATCGAGCTCATCGAGCCGATCCGCGCCGGCCGCTGTCGCGAGATCAGTGCCAGCGACGCGGCGACCGCGGCATACCCGCTGTCTGGCCGTGGACCTTCGACCGCTTCCGCGAAGAGATGGCGGCGCCGAAGCTCGAAGCCTACGAACAGGTCGGCTGAGCGCCGGCGCCGTTTAATGCGTGAAAGGTAACACTGCCGCGGCGCAGCGGGCCGAGCATTGCGGGCTCACCTTCGCGGCGGATACGTCGGAGAACGGGTACCGCACCAGCACCACGTCATGCGTCGAGTAGGCGGGCATAGACGTCGTCCTCGGGGTTGTTCCAGATGCGATCCAACGACGCTCGGCTTGCCTCCATCCAGAATCCTGCCTCCTCATCAGGCAGCACAGTCACCAGAAGCCTGCTACCTTCTGGAAGCTCGACGCCTTCGAGCAGTTGGATCTTCCCCTCTCGGACCACCGCCCTGACGGTGCTTAGCATGGCCTTGTTCTCCTCAGCACCAACCATAGCAGACCGAGCCGGACATCGTCCAAACGAACCGGCAAGGCTTCCTGGGGCACCTGCGTCCTCCCAAGGACCTTCTGTTCGGCACCGACCCGGCGGCGGCCTGAGTCGCGTCGCATGATCGAACAGCATCCCAGCCTCACCCTGTTCTGCATGCGACCTGCCAGCTCGGCGGACTGAGCCACGGAGAGATCCACGCATCCTTAAGTCGCAGCGCGCCAAAGTCCAAACTCCAGACGCGATCCGAGAGCGCCAGCTCGAGCACGGCGCAGCACTTGGCTTTGAACTCCGATCCGATCTCAAGTACGACTTTCCAGGACCGACCCCAAATTGGTGCGTTAGAAAATAATGTTGCAATCACACTGCTTCGAGACCTTTGTGGCAGGCACAGAGGCCTGCCGCCACCCTTGATTTCCCTGCTCATTGCTTCCTTCTCGGTGGCGGCAGCCGTCCCTGGCTGCCGTGTCGATTGTAAGATTCATTGTTTTCCAGCCCCTAATTGTGGCGGGCACGGCGGACGGAGCCCCGCTGACCGGCTGCTGGCTGGTCCGCACGCGAGGCCGCAGGGTGGCGCCGCGTAGCACGCCGAGAAAGGAGGTGAGCCTCGGGCACGCAACCGATTGACCCGCACACAGATTGTGAACTAGCGTCCGGCCGGGAGAGTGGGATGCTATGCCGCGGGAACCTGTAAGGGTAGCGGAGTTCCATTCGGGAATCGAATAGTAGTTCGACGATACGGCGATGAGCGAGAACAAAGGACCTGGCCAGGTAGAGATAACATTCGAGTTTCGGAGATACGTCGGCCCACGGTTTCTCCATGCCGGGTTGACGCTCCAGTACGATGCGTTGCAGGCCTTCTCCTTCTCTTCAGTGGCCGTCTGGCCGCCGCAACAGAATTACGAGGCCGCGATTCGCGAGGAGGTTGAGGCCGTGTTGCGTGAGCGGCTCGGATCCCTCAATTGTGTCCGTGTGACGCTGAAGGCCGTCTCGGTTGACGACATCGATTCGTCCGAGAACAGCTTTCGGCGAGGCTCGCTACCGAGATGGCGTTCCAAGCATGAAACACTTCGCAGGTCGAACAGCCGCGTGCACGCGATGCGCGGGAAAGACCCGCGCGCGTTATGCAAAGCGTTCGGCGAGCCGGGCAAGCCTCTACGCGTGAGATATGCTACGGTCCCTGCCATTGGAGGAGCGACGCGCCTGAATGCCACGAATCAAGGGCACCCCCGGTCCCTATCGGTTCTTCTTCACCAGCTTCGATTGCAGTGAGCCGCCCCATGTTCACGTGGAGCGCGAGAACAAGACCTGCAAGTTCTGGCTTGAGCCCCTCGGGCTGGCTCGTAGCCATGGCTTCGATGCCCGAGAGTTGAACGTGATTCGGCGCATCGCGCCCTCATTCTGGAGGCATGGTATGAACACTGTGGCTAGCAGCGACCCGCGGATCGAGCATGTACGAGTTACGGAGAACGAGATCATCGCGCAGCTCGTAGATGGCCGCGTGATCAGCGTGCCGCTTGCGTGGTCATGGCGACTCGCTGAGGCAAGCGCGGCACAGCGCGCGAACTTCCGACTCATTGGCACCGGCCAAGGGGTACACTGGCCTGACGTCGACGAGGACATCAGCGTCGAGGGCATGCTTCACGGCACGCCGGCGTGCCGCCCGAGACCAAAAGCCCCCGCAACCGTTCCACGAACACGTCACCAAGAACCGCCGAACAAGCGCATGCAGCCGCCGCGCAAGAGAGCCGCGCGCGGCTGATGCGCGAGCCGTTCGGCGCACTCCAGTGATCACGCACGACAGATCTCTCTCCAGTCTCGGGGCGCGTCTCCTGCGGCGAGATCGGTCGCGCCGTCGGGCATGCGGCATCGCCGCCAACAGGTGCTTGCCATCCACCACGTGGTTCCGGCAGGCCTCGGCGCGCGCGATTCGCTTGGGCCAATAGACCCCATCCTTGCCAAGGAGGGGGAAGGGGGAGGTCGAGTTGCCGCGACCTTTCCAACCTCTCCTGGCCCCTCCTTGGTAAGGATTGTCGATAAACGCGAAGACGTGCTTCGAGAGCCTCAGCACGAGCGGTTTCAGAGTCCATCAAATAAGGGGTTTCCCGCTCACCCTGTGCTTGTCGAAGGGTGCTCAGGCCCTTTTTCAGCAGCCTGCTGAAGCCCGCGGCTACGGAATGCTGCGGTGCGATCGCAACAGCTCGGGGATGCGTGCGAGGCGGCGGACCGCTTCGCGCAACGTGTCCTCACGTTTGCAGAAGGTGAAGCGGATCAGGCCGCGGCCGAGCTCCGGATGACGGTAAAAGCTGGAGCCGGGGACGGCGGCGACGCCGACCTGACGCACTAACCAGTCGCAGAACTCGACATCGCCCATGCCGAACTGGCCGATGTCGGCGAGGATGTAATAGGCGCCTTCGGGGACGAAGATGCGGAAGCCGGCGGCGTTTAAACCGGTGGCGAGAAGGTCGCGCCGCTCTGCATACTCGGAGGCGAGCCGGCCGTAATACGACGGCGGCATCTCCAAGGCGCGGGCGCCGGCGATCTGCAGCGGGTGCGGCGCACCGACGGTGAGGAAATCGTGCATCTTGCGAATGGCATTCGTGAGTGGCGGCGGGGCCACGGCGTAGGCCAGGCGCCAGCCAGTGACCGAGTAGGTCTTCGACAGGCCGCCGATGGTGATGGTGCGCTCGCGCATGCCCGGCAGGCTTGCCGGCGAGACGTGGGCGCGACCGTCATAGAGGATGTGCTCGTAGATCTCATCCGTAATGGCGAGACAGTCGAACTCCTGGCACACGGCGGCGATGCTTTCGAGTTCGGCGCGTGTGAAGACGTGACCGCTCGGGTTGTGCGGGGTGTTGATGATGATGGCCTTGGTGTGGGTGTTGCACGCGGCGCGCAGCGCATCTGGGTCGAAGGTGAAATGTGGCGGACGCAGCGGCACGTATGCCGCCGAGGCGCCGCTGATGATGGCGTCGGGCCCATAGTTCTCGTAGAAGGGCTCGAAGATGACGATCTCGTCTCCGGGATTGACCACGGCCAACAGCGCGGCGATCATGGCTTCGGTCGAGCCGCAGGTCACGGTCACCTCCGTCTCGGGATCGCAGCTGACGTCGTTGTATGTCTCCATCTTGGCGGCAATGGCTTGGCGGAATTCCCGCGTGCCCCAGGTGATGGCGTACTGATTGTGGTCCGCATCAATCGCCCGCTTCGCGGCGTCTTTCAGCTCCGTGGGCGCCGGGAAATCCGGGAACCCTTGGGCCAGATTTATGCCGCCGTGCCGCTCGCACAATCGGGTCATGCCGCGGATCACCGACTCGGTGAAACGCTCGGCTTTGCGGGAAATGTTGCGCATGGGTCCTGCCTTAGCCTTGATGTGACAAGAACTGTTGGGCTGGAATAATCTGCCAACCGCACCACGCAGGCGCAAATGACCGAATATGAGACCTGGCTACACTCCATGCAGGATGGACTCTGGAAACAGCGGTGGCTGCAGGCCTCTGTGCCTGCATGGGGAGCAGCGGTCGCCAGTTCCGGCGCGCGTGGCGCGCCCGGCAGCCAGGGACGGCTGCCGCCACTGAGCTACACCTGATCTGATTGCCATCTGGGTATTGTCGCATCAGGGTTAACTGCCGAGATTCAAGATTGCGCCGTGCTGGCGCAGTCGTGTTTGGAGTGCCGGGACGTCAAGTGTCTTCAGACTGCTCCGCGCCTGCACCGCCATGGCCGCGGCCGTACCGGCGGCCTCTCCAGTGGCCATGCATGCGGGGATTTCTTTCGTGGCGTGGTGCGTGCGGTGATCGACGGAGATGCAGCGGCCGGCGACCAGCAGGTTGGAGTATTCTCTTGGCAGCAGGGACCGAAACGGGATTCCGTACAGCGCTCCGTACTTGGTCCAGTGCCCCGAAAGGGCGATCGCGTCTGGCATCGGCTGATCCATGTCGTCACGCGTGAGGACGTACTCGCCGAGCATGCGCCGGCTTTCGGTGATGCCGATCTGGGTCGCGATGTCGCAGATGTGTGCGTGCTTGAACTGCGGCAGATCGCGGCGGAGCTGATCGACGGTTTCCATCACCCGCTTGCGGCCTTCGACCTCGACGAGCAGCGTCTTTGCCCCATTTCTGGCTGCGGCAACCGCTGCCGCAGTGCCTGCCGATCCGCCCCCGACGACGAGGACCTGCGTCGTCGCGTAAACTGGAGTGTGGCGGAAGGGCTCGTCGATGAATTGCATGGCTGGTTCTGGGCTAGGAGGCTAGGCGCTAGAAATTGAGGGTTGCTCCAAGAACATACGGACCTCGCGTTCAAATGCCGGCGGGTTGTCGAGCATGACGTGATGGTGCGCTGCGGGGATTTCCACCGCCCTGGCATTTGGGAACGGTGCGAGCAATGCCGCCAGCATCGCCTGCGTCAGCACGGTGCTGTGAGCCCCGCGCACGAACAGAATTGGGCAGCGCAAGCGCTCCAAGCACGGCGTCAGATCCTGAGACTCGTTGTGTGCCATCGCCTGACGGTCGAACTTCAGCGTCCAGCGGCCGTCCGGGAGTTGACGCACCCCCTGCGCGGCAACGTGTCGCAGAATGCTGGGGTCGGCCATGGTGTGCGTCGGCAAGAGGCGAAAGCGGCGTAGGGCGTCTTCGCGGCTCTGATACATGGGATGCGGAAGGCGCTGCAGCCGCGCCATGTAGCGTGCTTCGGCGGGACTGATCCTGAGGGAGCTATCAACCACAACGAGGCGCTTGACTCGTTCTGGTACCCAGGCACCGTACGCGGTTGCGACCATACCGCCGAGCGAATGTCCGACAAGGTTCACGCTGTCAAACCCCATGGCTTCGATGAATGCCGCCAAGTCGTGCGCGTAATCGCTAATTCGGTACGCCGGGGGGTTCGGCCGTTCGCTGTCGCCGTGCCCGCGCAGGTCGAGCGCGTAGGCGCAATGACTGTCCGTTATGGCGGCGGCGAACAAATCCCACCAGTGAGCGTGTGCTGAGCCGCCATGGAGCAGCACCACCGGGGGAAGCGCAGGGTCACCCCACTGCCGATAGCGCAGCCGCAGATTGTTGATACGGACGAAATGATCGGAAGCCAACATCAAGTTCCCATCATAGGGTTGCGACTGGGTGTCCCGCTAGTGTCCAGGTTGGCAAAACGTGACAGTGATTCTGGCTACCGACGGTCCTATTGCCGGCTGTCGGTCCGTTGGAATATGATGACCAATCCGCGAATGGCCCGGTTCGGGGCGCGGAAGAGTGAAAACGGCCGGCGAGGATGATGTGCCCTCGTGCGCCGGATCGTCAAAGCGGTACCTCAACCGGGGCTTGCGTCGGAGGCCCGACCAGTGCTTTATCGGGCGCGGGCGAAACCATGGCGGCAGGACGCAGGGCCGTTGGCGAACAAAGGTTTTGTGAAATGATCGAGAACGCGGTACCCGTTATCCATTTTCATGAGCCAGCATGAGGAACGACATATGAGGGAGCGCTACAAATCGGTTGCCGCCTACAACCTTCAACTCGGAGGGCTCATTCTTATTGCCAGTCTACTGGGGTGTCGGACCGGTGGCTCGGTTGCGGTGCGAATGCCGAAGAAAATTGTCGATCTCTCTCCGGTGATTACGGAAGACCTGCCTGCGCGTGCGCTCGGCCACCGGGCGATAGAGTTTCTTGGGCTTAAGGAGCGCCTGGTGTTTACACCGGTGGTGCCACCCAGCGAGAACTACGCCTTCGGTTTGACGTACTGCGAGCTGCCGAGCAACCTCGGGGCGCACCTCGACGCCCCAGCCAGGCTCCTCAAGGGCGGCGAGCGAGCCAATCAGGTGCCCTTGGAAAAGCTCTACGGGCCGGCGCGCGTACTCGACCTGCGGTGGAAAGATCGGCATTCGCCGCTGCAGATCACGGATCTGGAAAACTACAATATCGCTGCCAATGAAATCCTGATCCTGTTCGTCGGTTACACGGGACCTCAGGATGAGGGTTGGCCAACGTACTCTTGGCTGTCCGTGCAGGCGGCGCAGTGGCTTGCTGCGAAGAAGATTCGGGCACTGGCGACGGACATGCCGAGCATCGGGAGCTTCAGCGGGTATGCCGATCTCATGGAGAGAAACCGTCCGCCGGATGAGGTCTGGGCGGAGCGTCTCGCCTTCTTTCATGCCGGAATCCCGGTGGTTGAAGGCCTCGCAAATGTTGGACTTCTCGTGGGTGAGAAGAACATCGTCTTTGTGGGGTTCCCGCTGGCCCTTGCGGACAGCGCTGGCGCGCCAATGCGGGCGGCCGCGTTGCTCTATTGACCGCGTGCGCCACTAGCGACTTAGATTGGTCGGAGCAAATCTGTCAACTGTTGTTCCGATGCTGGGGGAATCCCGCCGCTTGCGCCACCGTGCGTGATTTCCGCGCGTTAGGCTCGCGGGGTCGCCGTCGGCTGGGCGACCAGATCGGGGACAACCCGCAACGACCCGGCGAGCACCGCTGCCGGGATTAGGGGTCGTCTTACGCAAACCTGGAGGTAGCCGCTCCACGGTCACTAGGCTACGCCACAGGGGCCATCATCACCACCCCTGTCAACCTCTCGCATGGTGAAACACGAGCCTGCTGGTTGCGCCGAGCGGTTCGCGTCGGCAGCGGTGGTTTCTCCGCCGAGTTTTTTAGGATTGCCTTGCGTTCAATCTGGTCGGTTGAACGAGTAAATCGGACGAGTTCGGGAACTCAGCGAGGAGGCCTTCCATCGCCTTGCGAGCCAAACGGCTTGGCTCGATGTGGCCATTCTCCCAACGGTTCACCGTCGACACCGTGACGCCGATGGCGTGCGCAAATTCCTCTTGCGTCATGTTGAGGCGGCGCCGCAACGCATTGATCGGCGAACCAAAATCCTGCTTGTTGCCTAACATAGCTCCCCCTTTACTCACACGCTCCCAAACCGCTGCACTTGGGACAGCACGGCACGTGCCATTCCCGCCGTCTTCTAAGCGTACGACCAAGTGGTGCCCGTCCCCATCGTGCGTCACAAGCATGACGCTCAGGTGAAAAAATTTCAGCGGTGGGTTGATTTTTCAACCCGCATCTGCGAGGAAAGGGCCTGCGTCCAGGCCTAATTCTCGAGAGAGAAGCGGAGGAACCATAGTTTTTGGGGTGAATCCCAACTGGCTTTCCGGTTGGGATGGGTAACTCTTTGAGCCCAAACCCGTCAGCTAACTTCGCCGGCCTTCAAGGAGAGGAGCCATGGACTAGTGTCATGGCGCCGAAAGCGGTCTGTACCGTGGGTGTGACCTCTCCAGGGACGCGAGAGCAGAAGGAGGGGTCCATGGCTCACGTCGGCCTTAATCGGCTCGGTTCACTTTTGGTCGTTCCAATTCTTTCGGGCATTGTTGCTGCTCCGCAGGTGTACGCGCGCGAGGCTGTGCACCGGGTGGCGTCAAAACGTATCGCCCGCGCTTCGTGGTACGGAAAAAGCTTCAGGGGGAAGCCCACCGCGAGTGGAGCTACGTTCAACCCGTATCGCCTCACTGCGGCGCACCGTACGCTCAACCTCGGCAGCAAAGTCAAGGTCACGGAGTTACGCAGCGGGCGTTCCGTTGTGGTCGAGATCACCGACCGTGGCCCGTTTTATCCCGGTCGTGACATCGACCTATCGTACGCGGCAGCGCGTGAATTAGGTATTGTGCAGCGTGGCGTGGCCCAAGTGCGCGTCGAGGTCCTTGGTGACCAACACCCCGCTTCACCTGCGCCGATCGTAACCGCGTTTTCTTGGCCGAGCACTCCGTGGCTGCCACGAGCGGTCATGGAGTAGCGGTAGAGCGGCAGGTTTCGCACGCCGCTGTTGACAACAGGCTCGCCCGTTACCAGCCGGTGGCGAACTATTGCTAGAGACCGGTGGGTCTCGGCTAGCCAGGGACGTGAAGGGTTTATTCTCCGACGGAAGTCGGAGGCGTCTCGGTCGGAAGGGCTGTGTGCCGTGGAGCGCCCTCAGCCGGCGGCTTTCGACTTGGCCTGACGCGCCGCTCTAATTGTCCGATGCGTCGAGAGAGGCTGTGAACCTCCTGTCGCGACGGAACGTCCAATCGGCGCAGGAGTGGCACTAAGCGTTTCGAGGCTTCCTTTTCCAAAGTCGACAGAAACCGCTCGGCGCGCGACTCCACGTCCTTTGATGCTCGCTGTGCGCGCTTTTCGAGATCCGTGCGCAGCCGTTGTGCCTGACTAAACAGCCGATCCAAGGCGCGTTTCTGGTTGCGCGTGATCAGGTGGGTGGCCTGTTTGCGTGTGCGGCCCAAGAGCCCTTCAGCGTCGCGCTGCAGTTTTCTCACATTGCCTTGTAAACGCGACAGGACCTGGCTCGTCTGCGGCTTGCTGCTAGCCGTTCTTCTCTTTGGCATCGCACCTCTCCTCGCCCGGTTCTTTACTACTAGCGGACCGCGCTGGCAATAGGTGCTGCAGCCGTGCTGCAGCCGTGCCGCGAGTGCGATTGACGGTTGTGAGACGTACGGGCATAGTGACGCCCGACTCTTCAGCTAGCCGCAGCGTATGGGGTACTTTACACGCGTTCGAACTTGCTTCATTGGCCTTGCCATCTTATGGAGCTTCAATAGCACGGCGCCAACGCCGCTGCTGGCGGATACGCAATGCGTATACCCTGAAGCGCAACTGGCCGCTGTCACCGAACACCTGTTTGGCGATGATGCTTCTGGTCCGGCCGGCGGCTGTTCTGTTATCGATGCCAACGGTGACGGGGTTGCGAGTGCGGCCGACATCCTTGCGGTAGCACAGCTACTGTTGACGCCTCCGACGCCGACCCCGACGCCGCGTGTTGGGCCGCTGATTGTTGCGTTCGCTCTTGCGGCGGCGGACGGCACGGTGATTTCTCCTGTGGGCACGACGGATGGAGCCGCAATTTTCCAGAGCGCTACGGGTTCGGGGTTCCAACTCGTAGTTGAAGCTATCCCGGGGAGCGACCTCTTCCCCGTCGGAACGGTGGTCTTCAACTGGAACAAAAATGATCCTACGGCGCGGCCGGACTTGCAGATGGAAGCCTCCCAACCGCTTGGCGACGGCGATCGCGGCGTGTGCTTGGCAGGCGGGATCCCTGGCTTCGATCCGTCGGATTTCAGTGTGAATCAGACGGTGTCAAACGCCCTGAATGACTTCAGTTGCGCCTTCGGGGCGAATACCAATCGTGCGCGTGCCTGCACGGTTGATGCATTCGACTCACCCAGTTTTATCTCCTCGGCGCCACGGGTCGTGCAATTCTGCATGGTAGTAAGTGCGGACAAGACCTTTCCGCCCGGTGACACCGTTCTGACCGTCCAGTTGCGGGATGTCAGCGGCACCTTGGGGCCGTTGTCCCACCTCATCGTCAGGATCGGTAGCCAGCCTGTAGCCACGGCGACACGTGCTCCGAGTGCGACACCGGGCAACACCGTGACTCCGACCCGGACGCTTACGCCGTCGAATACCGCGACGCCCACAGCGACCAGGGCGACACCATTCGGCTCACCGACGTTAGCTCCGACTCAGACTCCATCTCCCACGCCGACTGCGAGTGGAACGCGGTTACCCACGGCATCACCGACAAGCTCGGTAACGCCACTTGCAAGTCCGACGTCTACGCCATCAGTGAGTGCGACTGCCCTCACTGTAACCCCTTTACCGACCGCCACGGCCACTGCCGTAGCGTCGGCGACGCAGACGGTGAGCCCGAGCGCGACAAGTCCGTCCCGAACTCTCGTGCCGACGCTCACGGCCTCGCCTACTGTGACGTTGAGCAGAACCGTGCCGCCGTCGGTCACGCCGAGCGTCACATTTTCTCCGGCCACCACGCCCTCGCCCACGGCTACACGCGTCCCACCCTCGGCCACATCGACGCGGACCCCCACAGGGACCAGGTCGCCGACGCTGAGTCCGACGCCGACAGCGACGCCGACGCTCAGTGCCTCACCGACCCTGACGGCTTCACCAACCATGACGCCGACGCCAACGGCGACCCGAACGGCTACGTTGACGCGGACGCCGACGTTGACGCGGACCCCGACGCTGACGCCGACCGTGACCAGCACGCCGACGGCGACGATTCCACCGGAGCCGGTGATCACCTTCTTCGGGGTGGCGCGAGGTGACGATACGCTCGTGGACCCCATTGGGGTAGCGGACGACGGCCCGATTTATGAGCGACCTGCGTATGACTTTAAGCTCGTGGTCGAGGGCCGGCCGGGGGGAACGCTGGTCCCCCTGGGAGAGAGTACTTTCAGCGGGAATCCAGCGGCATTACCGGACCTGCAAGTGGAGGCGTCGAACAACCTTGGCGACGGGAGTCCGGCTGTCTGCGACGCGGGTGGTGTGCCGGCGGTGAACCCATTCGATTTCTCAGCGGCACAGGCTCCCACGATCAACGATTTCGCCTGTCGGTTCAAGGACGGTCAAGGTGCACCACTTGGCATTACGAATCCGGCATTGGCGTGTACTGTGCCTTCCCAGTCGGGTACGTCTTCTTTCGTGGATCGCAGCAGCAAGATCCAGTTTTGCGGGTTAATTGATAAGCCGTTCAGCTTCCCCGTTGGGGACACTGTGGTTGGGGCGCGAATTCGCGATACCGCCGGCAATGTCAGCCGCCTGGCAACGATTGTGATCCGCGTCCTGCCGCCCTGAATCCCCTCAGGACTCTGGGGCAGCTTGCGTGTCTGGTACCGTCTCTTCAGTAGGCACTACTTCGGTGGCCGTGCGGGAAGCTCGCCTTCCTGCCCCATGAGGAGCTGCTGCTTGGTCCGCTCTTTACGCAGAGTCTCGTTCTCCTGTGCGAGCCGTTCCTGTTCCTTGGTGATCTGATCGATTCGTTCCTCGAGCTGTTGCTTTTCGCTGCGGAGAGCGGCCTCTTCGGAGTCGCTTGACTGCGCCCGTCGTTGCAGTTGCTGAAGCTGGGTTACCTGGCTAGCCCAGTGCACGTAGCCGGCGAGAAAACCCACCGCTGCGGCTACTGCAACTGCTCCAATGATGACAACCCAACGTGCCATTCACATCCCTGCCGTCGCTTCGTATCCTTATCGTCAAGCTGTGAGGTGCGGCCTACGTCACCGTCCAGGTGTCGCCGCGACTCAGAAGTTCCTCAAGGTCACCCTCGCCCTGCCGCTGCTTCGCCTGCTGGATTTGCTCGGCCATGACGCTTTCGTAGGTGGGGCGCTCCACCGCACGAAAGACCCCGATTGGTGTCGGGAAGGTCGGCGGCCCCATCAGGCCGAGGAGGAATGCCAGCGCCGAGTCCTTCTCGTCGTGAACGAGCAAATCGGACTCGCTGACGCCGTGATCCAGCTGTACGACCTCGAGCGAGTGCCCGCGCATGCGGATGCCTTTGTCACGGCTCTTGCCGAAGATCAGTGGCTTGCCGTGTTCAAGGACGAGCTGGTGGTCCGCTTTGACATCCTTCTCGGTGAGATGCGCGAAGGCACCGTCGTTGAAGATGTTACAGTTCTGCAAAATCTCGATGAACGATGTGCCGCGATGCTCATAGGCACGCCGGATCGTGTCCTGCAGATGCTTCGCTTCAACATCGATGCTGCGGGCGACGAAGGTTCCGTCGGAGCCCAAGGCCACCGATGTTGGATTGAAGGGATGATCGATCGCGCCGAACGGGGTGGACTTTGTGATTTTTCCCTGCTCCGAGGTCGGAGAATACTGGCCCTTGGTGAGTCCGTAGATGCGATTGTTGAAGAGGAGAATATTGATGTCGAGGTTGCGGCGCAGAAGGTGAATCAAATGGTTGCCGCCGATCGACAAACCATCGCCGTCGCCGGTTGCTACCCACACCGAAAGGTCTGGTCGGAAGGCTTTCAGGCCGCTGGCGATTGCCGGCGCTCGCCCGTGAATGCTGTGGAAGCCGTAGGTGTTCATGTAATACGGGAACCGGCTGGAGCATCCGATACCGGAGATGAAGACGATGTTCTCCCGCGGGATGCCCAGCTCCGGCATCACCTTCTGCACCTGCGCGAGAATGGCATAATCGCCGCAGCCAGGACACCATCGGACGTCCTGGTCGGAAACAAACTCTTTGCGTGTCAGTTTTGGATTCACGGTTGCAGTCGACATGTTTGCTACCCCTCCAATGCGCGAAGAATGCTGCTGGCGATCTCCGAGACCTTGAAGGGGAGGCCCTGAACCTTATTCAAGCCCACCGCATCGACCAGGTACTCCGCCCGCAGGAGTCTTACGAGCTGGCCTAGATTCATCTCCGGCACCAGTATCTTTTTGAACCGGGCCAGCACCTCCCCAAGGTCCGCCGGCAATGGGTTCAGATAACGCAGGTGCACGTGCGACACGGCTTTCCCCAGCTGTTGCACTTCGTTCACCGCCGCGGCAATGGAGCCAAATGTACTGCCCCAGCCCACGACCAGCAGATCCCCCTCGGGTGCGCCCTGCACCTTCGTCGGTGGGATCTCGGCGGCAATCCCGGCAATCTTGCGGGCGCGCAAATTGACCATCTGCTCGTGGTTGAGGGGTGCGTAGCACACGTTGCCGCTGATGTGTTCCTTCTCCAGGCCGCCGATGCGGTGTTCGAGATTGGGTGTTCCCGGTACCGCCCAAGGCCGGGACAACGTCGTTTCGTCCCGCAGGTACGGATAGAAGTTCTGCGGGTCGGTACGGAACTTCACTTCGAGTTCCGGCAACTCGGTCACTTTGGGAATCCGCCAAGGCTCAGCCCCGTTGGCGAGGTAGCCATCGGAGAGCAGAATCACCGGCGTCATGTACTTGATGGCGATGCGGACGCTCTCCAAGGCGGCATAAAAGCAGTCCCCCGGGGTCGAAGCGGCTATGACGGGCACGGGGGAATCGCTGTTACGTCCGTATAGCGCCATCATCAGGTCGCCCTGTTCGGTCTTAGTGGGAAGTCCCGTACTCGGCCCGCCACGCTGGATGTCGCAGATTACTATCGGCAACTCTACGCTCACTGCGAGATTGATGGTTTCGGCCTTGAGGCACATTCCGGGGCCACTGGTGGTTGTTACGGCCACCGCACCGCCAAAGGCCGCGCCGAGCGCTGCGCCTATGCCAGCGATCTCATCTTCGGCCTGGAAGGTGTACACCCCGAAATTCTTGAGGCTCGCCAACTCGTGGAGAATGTCGCTGGCTGGCGTGATCGGGTAACTGCCAAGAAACACAGGAATCCGTGCTTGATGGGCGGCTGCAACAAGGCCGAGCGCGACAGCGGTGTTCCCGGTGATGGTCCGATATTTCCCCGGCCCAATGCGCGCCGGCTTCACCTCGTAGGAGGTGGCAAAGATTTCCGTGGTCTCGCCGAAATTGTAGCCGGCTTTCAGCACGCGGACGTTGGCCTCCGCCAGTTCCGCGGTCTTCTGAAAGCGCTGCCGGATCCAGTTCTCGCTCGGCTCGGTGGGGCGATGAAACAACCACGAGACCAAGCCCAGGGCGAAGAAGTTCTTGCAGCGGCTCACCACCCGCGAGGAGAGGTTCATGTCCTTTAGCGTGAGGGCCGTAAGCCTACTGATATCGATAGAAAACACCTGAAAACGGTGCAGCGACCCATCCGTGAGTGGGTTCGATTTGTACTCCGCCTTTTTCAGGTTGTTATCGCCAAATGCTTCGGTGTCGACGATCAGGATGCCGTTGGGCCGGAGGTCGGCGATATTGACCTTCAGCGCTGCTGGATTCATCGCGATCAACACGTCGAGGTCGTCGCCAGGAGTGAACACTTCGCGGCTGGAGAAATTCACCTGGAACCCGGAGACCCCGGCCAAGGTGCCCGCCGGGGCTCGGATTTCCGCCGGGAAGTCCGGTAGGGTGCTCAGGTCGTTGCCGGCGAGTGCAGATTCGTTGGTGAATTGCATGCCGGCGACCTGCATGCCGTCACCGGAATCGCCGGCAAAGCGAATCACAACCGAGGATTTCTCTTCGACGGATTTCACAGCCGTAGCGGTTCTGCTTGGTAGCACGCCCATCTCTTGCCTTTCTTACCTTTCCGTCCGCAGCCGCACCCGTGCCCCGCCTGAAGCGTGGCTTCTGCTGTGTGCGACCATGATGCTGTGACCCTTATGTAGCCACAGCCATGAGAATTTTCAATTCGCGTTCAGGCCGCAGCCTCGACCCCGATGACTTCGTAACGGCTTTCCTCGAGGTCCGAGAGGGCCTTGATGACGATCTTCTTGTTCAGGCTGGCTTCCAGCGATCGCAAAGTTCGATCCTCTTCGCGGTCAAGGAATTGGGCGACGGCGGGATGCACTTGTGCGGTGATCTGTGCGACTCTGGTGTTGAGGGCCGCCTCGCGCTGGATGCGCCGCAGGACCTCGTAGGCGACGGTTTCCGTCGATTTCACCTGCCCTCGACCAGTGCAGGATGGACACGTCGCGCAGAGGAGCTGCGTCAGGCTCTCGCGCGTGCGCTTGCGGGTCATTTCGATGAGCCCCAGCTCCGAAATCCGCAAGAGCTTCGATCGTGCCTTATCCTTCTTGAGCGCGTCGCTGAGGACGTCAAAGACCTGGCGTTGACTCAGGCGATCTTCCATGTCGATAAAATCGATCACGATCAGCCCTCCGATGTTCCGGAGGCGCAACTGTTCGACGATGACTTTGGCGGCTTCCAAATTGGTTTGCAGGACCGTTTCTTCTTGTGTCTTCTTGCCGACGAAGCGTCCCGTGTTGACATCGATCACGGTTAGCGCCTCGGTGTGATCAATTACGATGTAACCGCCGGATTTCAGCCAGACCTTGCGCTCGAGTGCCTTGGCGATCTGTGACTCGATCCCGAAGCGGTCACCGATCGGTTCGGGATCATCGTAGAGTTCCACCCGCGACTTCAGACGCGGCATGACCGTGTCCAGGAAATCGAGAATCCGCTGGTAGTCGCGCGAATTATCGACGACCAGTCGCTGCGTCTCCGCGGTAAAGAGATCACGCACGGTGCGCAGCACCAGGTCCATGTCGTAATGCAGCAGGGCCGGCGCTCCGACGCGTTCGCTCTTGTGCAGGATGCGGTCCCAGAGCTTGAGCAGAAAGCGGATGTCACCTTGGATCTCACGCTTGGACAGACTCTCGCACGCGGTGCGGATGATAAAGCCGCCCTCCGGAGGACGTTCCGACTCGACGATGTCCTTCAGCCGTGTACGCTCACTCTCATCTTCGATGCGCCGCGACACGCCGACATGGTTGGTGGACGGGGTGAACACGAGGTGCCGCCCCGGGAGCGAGATCACCCCTGTTATCCGGGCGCCTTTGCTGCCGATCGGCTGTTTGGCGACTTGCACAAGGATTTCTTGCCCCTTCTTGAGGCGCTCCTCGATGGGTACACGTCGAGGAACTGCCTTCTGGTTGGCGGCACTTGCATCAGCCGTCACTTCGATCGGAGTCGGTCCTTCCTCGGTGATGAACTCGTCACCCAACTCGGCGTAGAGATCGGAGCCGTGTAGGAAACCGGCCTTTTCGAGACCGATGTCAACGAAGGCCGCTTGCATTCCCGGCAACACGCGGGTGACCCGGCCCTTGTAGATATTCCCGGCGACTCCTTTATCGCGGGCGCGCTCGATGAACACCTCGGTCAGCCGCCGCTGCTCCAGCAATGCGACACGGGTTTCGTACGGGGCCGAATTAATGATGATCTCACGCGCCACTGGAGTTCGGGGATCAGAGGGCTGCTATTGTGCTCGGCGTGGATTCAACATGGAAGACGATGGCCACCTGCGGCGGCATCATAGGGATAGCACTGCAAAAGGGCAAGGACGTGCTACAGGACTGACGCCTACCTGCATTTGATATGGGGTGTCATAATGTTGACTTCATCGCGCTTGCCAGCTAGGAATTTTCGCGCGCTAACGTGGTTCGGAAATGTCGGCTGCCGCACCAGTTCTTAATACCAAGGTCTTAGTTCTCAATCGGTCATACCTTCCGGTCCACATCACCTCGGTCAGGCGGGCGTTTTCGCTGTTGTATCAGGGTGTTGCGTGTGCCGTGAACGAACAGTACCGCACCTTCGACTTCGACAGCTGGGCAGATCTGTCGGTTTCAGTTCACCACGATACGGTCGGTCTGGTTGACCGCGTGGTACGAGTGCCTCGGGTGATTCTCCTCGTTACTTACGACCGTCTGCCGCGAAGGCAGGTCCGCTTTAGCCGATTTAATATTTACGGCCGCGACCGTAACATCTGCCAATACTGCGGCGCAAAATTCTCGCGCACTGAGTTGAACTTGGATCACGTGGTGCCGCGTTCGCAGGGGGGCGCTTCGCGTTGGGAGAACGTGGTGTGCTCCTGTCATACCTGCAACCGCCGGAAAGGTGGCCGCACTCCCGAGCAGGCAGGAATGCGGCTGCTGCGGCCACCGCGCCGTCCGGAATGGACCCCGTTCATGCTGGAGACCTTCAGCCCGCGCCGATACAAGGAATGGGCGCCTTTCCTTTCGGCTATAGATGTTTCATATTGGAACACTGAACTGTTGGAATAGGTCAGGGAAACCACGCCGGGTTTTGGGAGCGTTGACGGAGGAATTTGTTGACGCTTCGCAGTGGCTGTGAAATACTCGGAACGGTGGGGTGGTGGTGTGCGGATCAAGCAACTCGAACTAATCGGCTTTAAGTCCTTCGTTCATCGGATCGTATTGGATTTCCCCCCGGGGGTCACTTCAATCGTCGGTCCGAACGGGTGCGGCAAGTCCAACGTCGTCGACGCCATTCGTTGGGTGTTGGGCGAACAGAGCCCCAAGCACCTCCGCGGCGATTCCATGGAGGATGTAATCTTCAATGGGAATGAACGCATTGCGCCAACCGGAATGGCGCAGGTGTCATTGACGTTTGAGAACGACGCGGAGACGCGGCGATCCGCTACTGAGCTCGACCTCGATGTCTCCACGGTGCCGGCACACTTTCGCGAACTGACAGAAATCATGGTTACGCGGCGGTACTTCCGTTCGGGAGAGTCGGAGTACTTCATCAATAAGACGCCATGTCGGTTGAAAGACATCACCGAGCTGTTCCTCGGTACCGGGATCGGCTCGAAGGCCTACGCCATCATCGAGCAGGGCCGGGTCGAGCAACTGATCAATGCCAAGCCGGAGGACCGGCGCCTCTTCATTGAGGAGGCGGCGGGCACGACCCTATACCGCAGTCGCAAGCTTGCCGCCGAGCGCAAGATGGAGCGCACCCGAGAGAACCTGCTGCGCGTCAATGACATTCTCCGCGAGATAGAGCGGCAGATCCAATACCTGCATCGCATGGCGAAGAAGGCGGAACAGTACCGTGCGCTGCAGGAAGAGATCCGCCAGCTCGACCTCGCGCTGTGCGCGGGCCAATGGCGGCAACTGAGCGCCGCGCTTGCTGCTCTGGAGGCCGAGCTGTCGGCGTATCGGGAACAGGAGCAGCAGACGCACGCAGAGCTGACGCGATTAGAAGAGCAGCGGGCTGAAAAGGTTGCTGCGCAAGCTGCTGCTGAGCAGTCCCTGGCGCAAAGACGCGAGGCTGCGGCTGTCCTGGAATCGGAGATTCGCAGTCTGCAGCAACGGCTTGGGTTGTTGAAGCAGGAAGTTGGCGAACGCACGCGCCGCATGACGCGCCTGCAGGCAGAATCGGTTGCGCAGGTGCGCCAGCAGGAAGAGATCCAGCACGCCGTGCAGCAGCAGGAAGAGGAGCGCAATCGCTACGCTCAGCTCGTGCTCTTCGACGAAGGTGACTTGACGCAAAAGGAAGAGGAATTCGCCGAGGCTCGCGCACAGGTTGGATCGGCCAGCAATGAGGTGGGAGCCGCCAAGGACGCAGTCGTCAGCTTGGCGGCGAAAGAGGCCGAATGCCGCAACGCCTTGGCTGCGCTGACACGGCAGCGGGACGAGGCGCAACGGCGCTTGCAGAAGCTAGCGGCCGAGCAAGCGGAGGCTACTGATCGCCTGGCTGCGCTGGAGACGGCAGCGGCAGCCCGCCATGCCGAGGTGGCGGCACTCCGTGATCGGCTGCGTGCGGCAGAGGGGGAAAAGGAGAAGCGCGCGGAGCGTATCCGCTTGATGGCTGAGGAACGCCGAGGCTGGGAGCGGACGTTCAGCGAGACGCAGAACGTCTTACTCCAGTTGCGCTCGCGACTGGATTCCCTGCAGGAGATCCAGCGCAACTACGAAGGCTACCAGCGCGGTGTGCGATCTATCCTGCTGGGGGCTCAGGGGGAAGCCGGAGTACTAGGCGTGGTGGCGGATGTCATCGGCGTTCCGCAGCAGTACGAACGGGCAGTCGCGGCGGCGCTGGGTGACCGGTTGCAGTATGTGATCGTTCGGCAAGAGGACGATGGGGTTGGGGCGGTCGCAAGGCTGAGGCAGGAAGATTCCGGACGTGGCAGCTTCATACCGTTGGCTCCGCGCGCGGTCCGGATGAATGGGAATGGTGCCAGCAGCCTCAACGGGAATACCCGTCGGCTGCTCGATCTGGTCGACGTCGCGGAACCGTATCACCGCGTTGCTGAGACGTTGCTCGGAGAGGTGGTCTTGGTGCCGGATTTGCACTCCGGCCTGGCGTTGTGGCGCCAAAACGGTGTGCACGTCACGATGGTGACGCCCGAAGGTGACGTTATCGATGCAACCGGAGTCATCACCGGTGGCAGTGAACGGCCGCTTGAGGAGGAGATCGTTTCGCGGCGGCGCTTGGCGACTGAGATGGCTACCGAGGTTGCCGCGGCGGAGGCCCGCCTGAATGGTGCTCGCGTGCAACTGGAGAGACTGCAGGGTGAACTGGCTGAGCAGGAAAGCGTGCTGAAGAGCCTCGACCAAGCAACGCACGCGCTGACGCTGGAACTGGTTGCGGGCGAAAAAGATCTCGAACGTCTAGAAAGCGAACGGCCCCGCTGGCTCGATCGCCTGGAAGTGGTCCGCTTCGAATCGACGGGCGCCGCCGCCGAGGAGGTCGACCGCGCCGCTGATCTCCAGAAGACCGAGCTGAAATTGGCCGAGGTGAGCGGCCAACGCGAAGCCCTGGAATCGGTACTGCGCACGGCTCAGGACGCGGCCGCGCGTGCCGCGGTGCGGGTGGATGAACTCAATAATGAGGTGACCAGCATCAAGGTCCGCGTGGCGGAACGCCGGCAGCGTCAGCAGGCCGCCGTCTCGGCGTTGTCGCGTTTGGCCCTGCAACGCGAAGAGTTGGCATCGCGAGCCGCGGCCATTGCCGGTGAATTGGAAGAGACTGAGCGGGAACATGCCAGCCTGCAAACCGCTGTGCAGGAGGCGGAGGCCCACAGTGCCACTCAGGAAACGCAGCGGCAAGTCATCGAAGGTGAAATCGAGATTGCCCGTGCCGCGCTCGAATCAGCCAGCGCAGCGGTGGCAGCACATGACCGCCGGCTGCACGATACCCGTGCGCAATTGGACGACCTGCGGCTCCGGGCGGCTCAGTGTGAGATCGCATTGACGGAGAAGCGGCTGCGCGCTCAACAGCTCACGGAGAGTATTCGAGAAAAGTACGGAACGGACGTGGCCGATGAATCGGCCAGTCTGCCGAGTGAAGAGGAAGAAGAAGCCGTTGCCCGATTGGACACTTTGCGCACAAGACTCAGCCGGCTCGGCGAGGTGAACGTCGGTGCCATTGATGAACTGCAGGAGTTGGAACAGCGGGCGCAATTTCTGCGGACACAGAAGGAGGACCTGGAACGGTCGCTGGCCGACCTCGAACGCACGATTCAGCGACTGAATCGTGCGTCGCGTACGCGGTTCGCGGAAACCTTTGCTGCAGTCAACGAGAAGTTCCAGACCGTCCTGCCCCGGCTCTTCCGGGGCGGTGAGGCACGGTTGGTGTTGACCGACGAGCACAACCTGCTCGAGACGGGCGTAGAAATCGTCGTGCGGCCGCCGGGGAAGCGCCTCGATACGGTGACGCTACTGTCCGGCGGTGAAAAGGCCCTCGTCGCGGTGAGCTTGATCTTTTCCCTGTTTCTGATCAACCCAACTCCCTTTTGCTTTCTGGACGAGGTCGACGCTCCCTTGGACGATGCCAATATTGGGCGGTTCGCCAACTTGGTGCGCGAGACGAGCGAGCATTCCCAGTTCATTGTGATTACACACAACAAACGGACCATGCAGGCGGCTGATGTTCTCTATGGTGTGACCATGGAGGAGCCGGGGGTTTCCAAAGTCATTTCCGTTGCCATGCACTAGGGAGGCTCGGCCCCCCGCGACATCGCCGACGCCTTGGCATGGGTCGCATTTGCTGACTCCAGACGGTAAACTGCCGGCTGTCGACTCGCTTAGGATATGCCTTCGAGCTGGGAAATTGCGCTGCTAAGCGGTGCGATCGCGTTTGCCGTATTCGTGGCTGTGGGGGTCTATTTTTTGCGGAGGCGGCGAGGTTCCGTTCCTGCCGTCGGGGCCACCTCTACGCCTCCTTTGAGCGAAGCCCCCAGGCCGCTAGGTCTACAGGATAGCCTTGCGCGAACTCGACAGGGGCTACTGGCCCGCTTGCGTGAGGCGTGGGGCACCGGGAAGGATACCGAAGCACGTCTGTTGGAACTCGAAGAAGCCCTGCTTGCAGCGGACGTCGGACCCAAGGCCACTCAACAGCTTCTTGCGAGAGTGCGGCCTCTGGCTGGCGAACTGGCCGATGCTGAAGCGTTGCGCTGCGCACTGGGCGATCAGATGCGCGCTATTCTCGAAGACGGCGCGGCTGCGCCTTCGATGGCAATGCCTTACGTGATCCTGGTTGCCGGCGTGAACGGTGTCGGCAAGACTACAACAATTGGCAAGCTCGCCTATCGCTACCGGCAAGCTGGGCAGAAGGTCCTCTTGGTTGCCGCAGACACCTTCCGTGCGGCAGCGGGCGAGCAACTCGAGCATTGGGGGCAACGGGTAGGTGCTTTGTGCATTCGACATCAGAGCGGCGCCGATCCATCGGCCGTTGCGTTTGATGGAATGAAGGCTGCTGTGGCGCGTGGTATCGAGGTCGTCATCGTCGACACGGCAGGCAGACTGCATGTGAAGACGCATCTGATCGAGGAGCTGAAGAAAGTTGTCCGCGTCATCGGCCGCCAAGTAGAAGGCGCGCCGCATGAGATTCTGCTGGTGATCGATGCCACCACCGGCCAGAATGCCATTAGCCAGGCGCGCGTGTTTTGCGCGGCCTTGCCAGTCACTGGCATTGTGCTGACGAAGCTAGACGGCACCGCAAAGGGCGGGGCGATTTTGGCCGTTCGGGCAGAGTTGGGAGTGGCGATTCGCTACGTTGGTGTTGGGGAGAACCCGTCTGACCTCACTCTTTTTGACGCTGGAGCATTCGTACAGGCCTTGCTGGCTGCAGGCTGATTTCTCTTGCTCCCAACTTCTGCTTGACATGCTGGCGGTGCGTCTTCTATGGTGCAGCAGTGCTTGATGTCTCAAAGGCTATCGACCTAGAAAACTTGAAGGTTTTAGAAGCTGAGATTGACCAGTTCTTGGACCAGCACGAGCAGGTGCGCGAGCAACACGATGCGCTTCTGCAACGCCTGAAAGACAGAGAAAAGCAGCTTGCCGAAGTCACGGGCCAACTGCAGCAATACCAGCACGAACGGTCCGAGATCCGGGCTCAACTGGAACGTATCCTGAGCCGGCTCGAAGCTCTGGACCTGGGGTAGGTTGCATGAGCGAGCCGCTAGAAATCGAAATCATGGGGCAGCGGCTGACCGTCAGGAGCGAGGACAGCGAAGAACACGTCCGGGCGGTGGCCCGTTACGTGGACGAGCAAATTCGCCTGCTTGCGGATACTCAGCTCGCGACGACGTCACTTCACCTTGCGCTCGTTACGGCATTGAATATTGCGAGCGAATATTGGAAACTACAGCATCAACAAGAGGAAGTTTACAAAACGATGAACCGGATGACGCAGCGCATCGGAGCCCGACTCCACCGCTGAGTTCTTCGGTATGGAAAGGAGAAGACACCGCGAGCGTTGTGAGAAGTGGTGCCCTTTGTGTCCTGAGGTGTTCAGCTCGTGGGCTCTATGTCTCGAGGCTTCCGATCTCGGAGGCTCAAAGAATGGGTGCAATTATCAAAGGACGCAATCACGACGTCGCCGAAATGGGGTTGTAGGGGTTGGCTGTGGGATATGAATTTGAACTGGGTTGTGTTGCATGGAGTTGTGTAAATACGAGGGGGTTTTGTCGGCACTGCCTCTAAGTAGCTGTTGGCGGTACGCGCATCGTATGGTGGATCCATGGATGAAAACTGAACGGATCGGATTGAGGATCCCGCGAAGTCTGGAGCCCCCGCACCGCTGTAAGTGACGAACCGCCCATTTCGAACCTGTTGCTGACCCTCGCCCCGGTCAAGTAGACCGGATGATGAGTGCCGAGAAATGTGCGATGCGGGGAGTGCTGAGGGAACGGCGAAAGCAACTGCCCCCTCAAGCGGTGAAAGCTGCTGGTGCGGCGGTCTGTGCCCTGCTTAGCACTCTGCCTGTCTACCAAACGGCCAAGTTGGTCATCGCGTATCTTCCGACTGAGAACGAGATCCCCACGGATCGGGTCATTGCCGAAAGCGCCCCAGTGCATCGGGAATTATACCTTCCCAAGAGTGGGGAGAAAGCCGGGTTTGTCCGTTGGCGAGTAGGCGAACCACTGGTGCGCGGTCCCGGTGGCGTCCTTGAGCCTCGCGAAGGCCTCCCGCTGCCGGCCGTGACCTCGGCGGTTGCGTTGGTGCCAGTGGTCGGTTGGGACGATAAGGGCACACGTCTAGGCCGCGGTGGGGGTTTCTATGATCGAGCTTTTGGAGATGCGACGCACGGGATCGTACGGCTGGGCTTAGCCTATGAGTTCCAGCGCTGTCCAGCACTCCCATGCGACCCATGGGATGTCGCATTAGATTACATCATCACGGAGCAACGGGTCCTTCGGTGTGGGGAAAGTGAGGTGCGGCCCGGACGGCTCCAGATAGGAGGGCTGCGATTATGATGAGTTACCTGATTAGTAGCTTATTGGTCGTTCTATTGTCAGCTGTCTTTGCGTTCATTCTCGATCGCGTGCGTCGACAGCAAGCGCGTCAACAGGCTCAGAACGCTGAGGAAACGGCGCGCCGAGTTCTGGGAGAGGCCCGCGCCGAAGCCGAAACGGTGCGAAAGGAATCTGAGATTAAGGCCAAGGAAGTCATTCTGCTTGCAAGAGCTGAGGCAGAGAAGGAGTCCCGCGAACGGCGGCGGGAACTGCAACAGATCGAGCGCCGTTTGACTTCCAGAGAGGAGAATCTGGAGAAGCGGGCCGAGCAAATCGAAAAGCGGGAAGCGGAGGTTACAAAGTTCGAACTGGCACAGCGGCAGAAAGAGAAGGGATTGGCAGAACGGGAAGAGCAGTGCCGAGCGGCTATCGAGGAGACGCGCCAGCAGCTCGAACGTGTTGCCGGTCTTACGGGTGAGGAAGCCAAGCGTGGGCTTATGGACCAAATGATCGATGAGGCACGCCATGAGGCAGCGAAACGCATTCGCATGGTGGAGGAAGAGGCTCGGGCTGAGGCCGACCGCCGGGCCAAGAAAATCGTCACGATCGCGATCGAGCGCCTGGCCGGCGAGTTTGTTGCTGAGCGAACCGTCTCGGTTGTCCAACTCCCCAATGACGACATGAAAGGCCGCATCATCGGCAGGGAAGGGCGCAACATTCGAGCTATTGAAGCGGCGACAGGGGTTGATTTGATCATCGATGACACCCCCGAGGCCGTGATTTTGTCGTGTCACAATCCCATCCGGCGTGAAATCGCCCGCATCGCTCTTGAGCGACTCATCTCCGATGGCCGTATCCATCCTGGGCGGGTCGAAGAGGTGGTACGTAAAGCCGAGCAAGAAGTTGAGGACAGTATTCGCGAGGCAGGGCAGAAGGCAATCTTCGAGGTGGGCATCCATGGCGTTCATCCCGAGATCGTCAAGTTGCTCGGCATGCTGAAGTATCGGTACAGCTACGCGCAAAATGTGTTGGCGCACTCGATCGAAGCGGCATTTCTCTGCGGGGCCATGGCCGCTGAATTGGGTTTGAACGAAAAACAAGCACGGCGGGCGGCGCTCTTGCACGACATCGGCAAAGCCCTCACCCATGAGGTCGAAGGTTCACACGCGATCATCGGCGCGGACATCGCTCGCAAGTATGGAGAGTCAGCAAAAGTCGTGAATGCGATTGCGGCACATCACGAAGAGGTCAAAGCGGAAACTATCCTGGCGCCGCTCGTCGATGCGGCCGATGCGCTGTCTGGTGCACGGCCAGGGGCGCGGCGGGAGATGTTGGAGAGCTACGTACGGCGCCTCGAGGACCTGGAGCGCATCAGCAACTCCTTCAAAGGCGTTGAGAAATCCTTTGCGGTTCAGGCCGGCCGTGAGATCCGGATCATCGTCGAGCCGCGCGCCATCAACGACGATCAAGCCTCAACGCTGGCGAACGAGGTCGCCCGTAAGATCGAGAGTGAAATGACATATCCTGGCCAGGTCAAAGTGACCGTCATTCGCGAGACGCGCGCCAGTGAATACGCGCGCTAAGCAGGACAGTCCCCATGTTGGCGGCGGTCTCTTTTGGGACCGCCGCGCCGACCGATGAACATATTGTTTCTTGGCGACATCGTGGGCAAGCCAGGTCGGCGTGCGGTTGGTGCGCTGCTGCTGCGTCTGATTGACCGCGAACGGCTCGACTTAGTGATCGCCAACTGTGAAAACGTCGCCGGCGGAATCGGGGTCGATCCGAAGAGTGCTCGTGATTTGTTCGACGCGGGGGTTCATGTGCTGACCTCCGGCAACCACGTGTGGCGAGAAAAGACGATTGGTGAGTTTATCACCCATGAGCCGCGCATGCTGCGACCCGCCAATTTTCCTCCGATGGTTCCGGGGCGCGGTTGGACGGTGCACGAAACGGCGGATGGTACCCCGGTGGGCGTGGTGAACCTGATCGGCCGTGTTTTCATGGATAGCGTAGACTGTCCTTTCCGGGTGGCAGAGAACCTACTGCCGGAGTTGCGGGCGCGAGCTCGGGTGATCATTGTCGACATGCATGGCGAAGCAACTTCCGAGAAGGCAGCCATGGGCTGGTTTCTTGCCGGCAAGGTTTCTGCAGTGCTCGGCAGCCACACGCACGTGCAAACCGCTGACGAGCGCGTGTTGCCCGGAGGGACGGCCTATATCACCGATGTCGGCATGTGTGGCCCGACCGAGTCGGTGATAGGCGTTCGCCGCGAGCAGGTCATTCGCAGGTTCCTGACTCACATGCCGGTGAGATTCGAAGTTGCGGGCGGCCCGGTTGTCGTACAAGGAGCCCTTCTCGATGTAGATCCGGAAACCGGCCGAGCCCAAAGCATTCGGCGGCTGCAGGACGTTTGTGATATCTAGTACTCATGGTGAAGCGGGTCTCATTTCCTAATAGTGCGTGACGGATTCACATCCAACGATGGGAACAGAATCCTTGAAAAATGCCGGATCGCTCGAGCAACAACTGGCAGCTATTCGGCGGGGTACGGTGGACGTTCTGCCCGCAGAGGAACTCGTGATCAAGCTGCGGGTGGGCCGACCGTTGCGGGTCAAGTTTGGCGCCGATCCATCGGCACCTGATCTGCACCTCGGCCATACAGTGGCCCTTACGAAGCTCCGTCAATTCCAGGACCTTGGTCACGTTGTCATCTTCTTGATCGGTGACTTCACCGGTATGATTGGCGACCCCACCGGGAAGTCTGAGACGCGTAGGCCGCTGACACGCGCGGAAGTCACTGCCAACGCTCAAACCTATCAGCAGCAGGTTTTCAAGGTGCTGGATCCGGCGCGAACCGAGGTGCGTTTCAACTCCGAGTGGATGGACCGGATGTCGGGGGCTGACATGGTGCGGCTGTGCGCGCATTATACAGTGGCGCGGATGCTCGAGCGTGACGACTTTGCGAAGCGCTACCAGGAGCAACGCTCCATTGGCGTACATGAGTTTCTGTACCCACTGATTCAAGGGTACGACTCAGTTGCGTTGGAGGCTGACATCGAAGTGGGTGGCACGGATCAACGCTTCAACCTTCTCGTCGGCCGCGAGATCCAAAAGGCCTATGGGATGGCGGCACAAGTCGTCGTGACCCTCCCCTTGCTCGAAGGAACGGACGGCGTTGCGAAGATGAGCAAATCGCTCGGCAACGCCATTGGCATCGCCGACCTACCGGAAGAGATATTCGGTAAGATCATGTCGATTTCGGATGCGATGATGCTGCGCTACTACGAGCTGCTCACTGCTGAGGATGTCGGTGCGCTTCGTCATCAGATTGAATCAGGAACAGCGCATCCCATGGACGTCAAAAAGAGGTTGGCGTTTCTTATGGTAAGCCGCTTCCACGGCGAGGCCATAGCGCGGCATGAGCTAGGAAGATTCGAGCAGCGCTTCCAGCGACGTGAATTGCCCAAGGATTTACGGACGTTTCAATGGCGGGATGAATTGCCTTTGTCGCTGCCCCTTGTCGATGTGATCATGGCGGCGGGGATGGTGAAAACAAAGAGCGAGACGCGACGCCTGATTCAGCAAGGAGCGGTGCGGGTCGACGGGCAGCGGATTGCCGACATCCACTACAATATCACCCCAACTCGAAAGAATCTGGTGATTCAGGTTGGGCCGCGGCGTGTCCTGGCCTTCGATTTCTTCCCCGAAAAAGATTTCGCTGGGGGGGGTTGACTGCGCGTGAAGCGTTTTCTATAAAGTCCGTTCCGCCAGCGTGCGGCCGGTCTT
>DASVHW010000302.1:30000-33190 GCA_036382395.1 Candidatus Binatia bacterium
CACCCGGGAAGTTATAAAATCGTGAAGTAGCAGAAGGCTCCTGGAATGGACAACCAGAGAGGGTGAGAGTCCCGTAAGCGAAACGTCACGATCTTCCTGGAGGCAGTTCCCGAGTACTGCGGGGCACGTGTAACCCCGTGGGAAGCTGGGAAGACCATTTTCCAAGGCTAAATACTTGCTTGCGACCGATAGTGAACTAGTACCGTGAGGGAAAGGTGAAAAGCACCCCAGTGCGGGGAGTGAAATAGTACCTGAAACCGTGCGCCTACAAGCAGTGGTAGGGCGGTTCGTTGTGGTTCGCCATGACGATGCCTGACCGCGTGCCTTTTGCTTAATGAGTCTGCGAGTTACTCTGTGCAGCAAGGCTAAGCCGAGTGAGGTGGAGCCGTAGCGAAAGCGAGTCTGAATAGGGCGATTGAGTTGTGCGGAGTAGACCCGAAGCGGGATGATCTACCCATGGCCAGGGTAAAGTCTCGGTAACACGAGATGGAGGCCCGAACTGGTGGAGGTTGAAAACTCTTCGGATGAGCTGTGGGTAGGGGTGAAAGGCTAATCAAATTCCGTGATAGCTGGTTCTCCCCGAAATATATTTAGGTATAGCCTTGGATGCTCACTGTCGGAGGTAGAGCACTGGATGGGCTAGGGCCCTTACCGGGGTACCAAACCTAACCAAACTCCGAATGCCGACACGTGGAGTCCAGGAGTCAGACTACGGGCGATAAGGTCCGTGGTCGAGAGGGAAACAGCCCAGACCGCCAGCTAAGGTCCCAAAGTTCGTGCTAAGTGGGAAAGGATGTGGAAGCACCCAGACAACCAGGAGGTTGGCTTAGAAGCAGCCATCCTTTAAAGAAAGCGTAACAGCTCACTGGTCAAGTGAGTCCGCGCCGAAAATGTAACGGGGCTCAAGCACGATACCGAAGCTGCGGATTAACTCGACGCCTCGGCGTTGGGTCAATGGTAGGGGAGCATTCCAGTCGCCTGTGAAGGTGGATCGTAAGAACCACTGGAGGTTCTGGAAGAGCTTATGCAGACATGAGTAGCGATAATGTCGGTGAGAAACCGACACGCCGTAAGTCTAAGGTTTCCTGGGTAAAGGTAATCTGCTCAGGGTTAGTCGGTGCCTAAGCCGAGGCCGAAAGGCGTAGACGATGGGAAACAGGTTAACATTCCTGTACCACCGCGACAGCGACCAAGACGCCAGGGGGAGACGGAGAAGGGTAGGTCAGCCGGGTGTTGGATGTCCCGGTTTAAGCCAGTAGGCGGGAAGAGCAGGTAAATCCACTTTTCCATTCCAAACGCCGAGAGGCGAACACGAGCGATTCCTTAGGGTCTCGCGAAGTGATTGATCCCATGCTTCCAAGAAAATCCTCGGGGCGAGTTGTCGAGGTGACCGTACCGCAAACCGACTCAGGTAGACGGGTAGAGTATACCAAGGCGCTTGAGAGAACCGTGGTTAAGGAACTCTGCAAATTGACACCGTAACTTCGGAAGAAGGTGTGCCCCCGGTAGGTGAAGGGATTCGCTCCCGGAGCCGAAGGGGGTCGCAGTGATCAGGGGGTAGCGACTGTTTATCAAAAACACAGGACTCTGCAAAGTCGCAAGACGACGTATAGGGTCTGACGCCTGCCCGGTGCCGGAAGGTTAAGGGGACTCGTTAGCCGCAAGGCGAAGCGGGGAACCGAAGCCCCGGTAAACGGCGGCCGTAACTATAACGGTCCTAAGGTAGCGAAATTCCTTGTCGGGTAAGTTCCGACCTGCACGAATGGCGTAACGATTTCCCCACTGTCTCGACCACGGACTCAGCGAAATTGCAATCTCGGTGAAGATACCGGGTACCCGCGGCAGGACGGAAAGACCCTGTGCACCTTTACTACAGCTTTGCAATGGATCTAGGGATAACATGTGTAGGATAGGTGGGAGGCGTTGAAGCCGGGGCGCTAGCTTCGGTGGAGCCATCCTTGAAATACCACCCTTGTTGTTCTTGGGTTCTAACCGCAGTCTGTCATCCAGACTCGGGACATTGCATGGTGGGTAGTTTGACTGGGGCGGTCGCCTCCCAAAGAGTAACGGAGGCGCGCAAAGGTCCCCTCAGGCTGAGTGGAAACCAGCCGTCGAGTGCAAAGACATAAGGGGGCTTGACTGCGAGAGAGACATCTCGAGCAGGTGCGAAAGCAGGTCTTAGTGATCCGGTGGTCCCGCATGGAAGGGCCATCGCTCAACGGATAAAAGGTACGCCGGGGATAACAGGCTTATCTCCCCCAAGAGTTCACATCGACGGGGAGGTTTGGCACCTCGATGTCGGCTCGTCACATCCTGGGGCTGGAGCAGGTCCCAAGGGTTCGGCTGTTCGCCGATTAAAGTGGCACGCGAGCTGGGTTCAGAACGTCGTGAGACAGTTCGGTCCCTATCCGCCGTGGGCGTAGGATACTTGAGGGGAGTTCTCCTTAGTACGAGAGGACCGGGAGGAACGCACCGCTAGTGTTCCGGTTGTGGCGCCAGCCGCATTGCCGGGTAGCTATGTGCGGACGGGATAACCGCTGAAAGCATATAAGCGGGAAGCCCCCCCCAAGATAAGGTATCCCTGGGCCGCGAGGCCCCTAAAGGCCCCTCGAAGACGACGAGGTTGATAGGCCGGGTGTGAAAGCGCAGCAATGCGTTGAGCTAACCGGTACTAATTGGCCGTGCGGCTTGACCACTATTTTTTGTTGTCCCTGCCAAGGCGTTTTCGCGCCGGTTCCCGTATGCAATTGTGAGCGTTCCAGCCTTCCGGTGGTTATGGCGGAGGTGATACACCCGTTCCCATTCCGAACACGGAAGTTAAGCCCTCCAGCGCCGATGGTACTACTGGGTCGCCCAGTGGGAGAGTAGGACGCCGCCGGATCTTTATCTTGTTGTGGCGGTGGGCTCGGTTTAAACGCCGAGCCCACCGCTGTAGTGCTCATGATCCGCTGCTATACAGAAAAATCGAGAGCTACGTTTGAAGATGGCTGGTTGGCATGATGGTTAGGCGCGCTTCACGCCGCTGAGATTTGCCCCGTTGACTTGACTGAATTTCCTGAGGTCAGTGCTTGTGTTCGATTTTCTTTCCGTAGCTAACTTCGCCCTTATCAACTCTCAGCGAGAAGCCACATTCTGGATTGATACAGACCCAAGCCTTGAAAAGGACGGAAGCCCCTTCTTGTCCGTAGTC
>DASVHW010000303.1 GCA_036382395.1 Candidatus Binatia bacterium
GCCATCGCGTCCAGACGGGCCAGTTCCAGCAACTCCTCAATGGCAGTGGATGCCAGGAAGCGTTTCAACGTGCTCAGCCGCATCTCAGGTGCCTGCAACAGCCGCAGGTGGTCGCGCACCAAGACAGCCACCCGTTCCCAAGTCTCGCGGCTGCGTCGCAGTCGCTGGCAGATGACGATGGCCATCTCCGCGCCCAGCTTGCAGTGGCCGTAGAACGTGATCCGCTTCTCGTCACGCTGCGCACAACTTGGCTTGGCGATGTCGTGCAGCAAGGCTGCCAACGCCAGGGTCTCAGTGGGGTGGTCAAGTTGTTCGAGCAAACCGAGGGTGTGGACAAACACATCACCTTCGGGGTGGTAGTCGGGCGATTGCTCCACGCCCTTCAGGGCGGCGATTTCCGGGAGAATGGGATCGAGCAAACCGCTGCGGTCGAGCAGCTCGAAACCGCTCCGCGCACTCCCGGCCTCGCTGTCGGTCAACATCCGCACCACTTCGTCGCCGATGCGTTCCCACGCCATGTCCGTGATCGACGCCGCGGCCGTTCGAATGGCGGCGAAGGTGGCCGGTTCGATGTCGAAGCCCAAGCGTGCGGCGAAGCGGACGGCCCGCAGCATGCGCAGGCGGTCTTCGCTGATGCGTGCGGCGGCGTCACCGATGGCGCGAATGACGCCGGCCCGCAGATCGGCTTGCCCGCCAACATAGTCGATGATGGCGCCGGTAGTGGGGTCGATGAACATCCCGTTGATGGTGAAGTCACGCCGGCAAGCGTCTTCCTCGGCCGAACCGAAGTGGACGCTGCTCGGGTGGCGCCCGTCCAAGTAGGCCGCGTCGGAACGAAAGGTCGCGACCTCAACGGCTTCGGCATCGATGAGCACGACGACGACGCCGAACTGCACGCCGACCGGCACGGTCCTTTTGAATAGCTGCTGGACCACGTCCGCCGGTGCGCTGGTGGCGATATCGAAATCCTGCGGTTCGCGGCCGAGCAGCCGGTCGCGTACGCAGCCGCCGGCGAAATAGGCGATGTAACCGGCTTGGCGCAACCGTTGCGCGATCGTGTGCGCGGCCGCTTCCTTGGGATTCATGCTGGATCATGGTCGCAAGGCGGCGTGCGGCCGTCAAGGATGAGGCCGGGGCTGCCGCCTGGTATCAGGGGCGGCCTGCGACTTCCCTACCCGACGTCGTGTTGCGACAGTGTCAGTTCAATGGCCACAGCCGGACGGGCGTCTGAAGGAGTGCCGTCTTTACAGAACGCGCCGGTGATGATCGCCGGCGCCACAGCTCGAAGTGGGCTCGCGAGGTATAGTGTGAGACCCCCGACAGCTTCAGAGCCCGGCGCTCGGTCAGATCGGGGAACCGGACCGGTTCACGCAGCCGCACCCGGAGTACGTGATCGGCGGGACTGAGTGTGGTAGCAGCCTGCCGTTTCACGAGATTGATCCTTCCTGCCTCCTCAATTCGGCGGGACACAGTACCAGCACGCTTCCTTTTCGTAACCGTCCGCGCCCTGTCCGAAGCCGCGTTCAGCTGCCGTTGTGTCGCTCCGGACGCGAGAGTGATCCTGTACGGGAGCCGGGCGCGGCGCGATCCTGAACCCGTATCGGACTACGACGTGCTCATCCTCGTCGACGTTGAGGTCCAACCGGACCTGGAGGATCGCATTGGCGATGCACTCTACGAAGTCGAACTTAAACACGGCGCGATGATCTCGGAAATCGTTTTCAGTCGGCAGCACTGGAACGAACCCCGACGCTCATGAACCTCCCGTTCCAATCCGTCATGCCCGCAATCTTCAGGCGGGCCTCCAGTGCGTGGGGGATGGATTCCGCCTGAAGACCGCGGGAATGACGAGAAGCAAGACGGATGCTCTTGCCGACATCAATCATTGACATGTTATTTACTGGACAGTGGCACTTTCTCGAACGAGCGTCTACGCCGCGAGGCGTTGGTGTGCCGTGCAAAGACGGCGGTTTCCAGTGGGTGTGAGTCCCACCCGGCAAAGGGTCGCTGCAGCCGGAAGCAGTCGGAGCGGGGAGAGGAG
>DASVHW010000304.1 GCA_036382395.1 Candidatus Binatia bacterium
CAGATCGAGAGCCACGAGCTTGAGCAACTCCTCATCCTTCATCTCGGTCAACACAACGTCAGGCCCGCCGCTCAGAAAATCCCCAGCCAATTGCTGCTTCGACTCAATCATCTGGTCGATCTTGTCCTCCACGGTGCCGCGGCAAATGAACTTGTGCACGAGCACATTCTTAGTTTGCCCGATTCGGAAAGCTCGGTCAGTGGCCTGGTTTTCAACAGCCGGATTCCACCACCTGTCAAAATGGATGACATGTGAGGCCGCGGTAAGATTGAGCCCGGCGCCGCCTGCTTTGAGAGAGAGCACGAAGAACGGGACGTTTTCGTCCTCCTGGAACTGGCGCACAAGTTCCTTGCGCTTCTTGACCTCTGTCTCGCCGTGCAGGACGAGGCCGGCCCGCCCGAACACGGAGCCCAGGAACGCCACCAGCGGCGCCGTTGTCTCCTTGAACTGGGTGAAGATCAACGCCTTCTCCTGCCGGTCGGCAACCACCTCCGCGATGTCGCGCAGACGCGCGAGCTTACCGCTGTCCTCCTCAGCCCATGCGCCGTCGCCGAGCCACTGCGAGGGATGGTTGCAGATCTGCTTCAGCCGCATGAGAAAGGCGAGGACTGTGCCTCTTCGCTGCATTCCATCGACGTCTTCGAGCTGGCGCGCCAGCTCTTCCACCGCTTGCTGGTAAAGCGCCGCCTGCTTGCGGCTCAAGGGGCAGAAGGTTTTCACCTCGATCTTGTCGGGCAAGTCCGCAATGATGCTCTTGTCGGTCTTCAGACGCCGCAGGATATAGGGGCGCACCAGATCGCGGAGTGGGCCGAACGGGTTGTGAGACTGGTCGGCGAGGTGTTTGACGAAGGACGAAAACTGCTTCGACGATCCCAACAGTCCAGGATTGATGAAGTCGAAGATCGACCACAGGTCACTGAGCCGATTCTCAATGGGCGTGCCGGTTAGGGCAATGCGAGTATCGGCCCGGAGCTGCTTGACCGTTTTGGTTTGCTTGGCGGCCGGATTCTTGATGGCCTGCGCCTCGTCAAGCACGACCAGTCGCCATGGTGTGGTACCCAGCCACGGCGAGCGCGCCAGAAAACCGTAGCTCGTGATGACCAGGTCGACATCTGCCAGATTGTCCGCGTCGTCCGCCTTCAGTTTCTCGGCCGGCGCGGCCGATGGATGGACCACGACCGCTTTGAGGCTCGGCGCAAATCGGGCAATCTCCGCGGCCCAGTTGGCGAGCAGCGAGGCCGGGGCCACGAGAAGGCACGGTTTCCGCTTGTCCCCCGCCTCGTTCTTCAGCACCAGCAGCAGCGACAAGACCTGAATGGTCTTGCCGAGCCCCATGTCGTCGGCAAGGCAGGCCCCAAGCCTGAGCTGGGTGAGCAGATAAAGCCATTGCACACCCGTCTGCTGATAGGGCCGCAATGTGCCCAGAAGGAATCTACCGGGATCGATCCGTGCGAGCCCATCGGGGCGGCGCAAGGCCGCCAGCGTCTCCGCCAGCCAGGGACCGGCCACAGTCTGGCTCCAGTCGATGCCGGCTTGCCCGCCGGAGCCATTCTCGGCGATGCCAGCCCCGGCCAGCATGCGCATCGCCTCGCCGAATGATAGACCATCGACGGCGGCGCGGTGCTCGATGGCCTCAAATTGATCGAGTGTCCGACTCAGTCGTGCATGGTCGACCTCGACCCACTTGCCGCGAATTAAGGCCAACCCGTCGGAATGCGCCAGAAGCCGTTTGATTTCGGCCGCCGAGAGTTTTTCGCCGTCGAGCGTCACCTCCATCCGGAAGTCGAGCAGCGCATCCATCCCCAGTTGTGACGGTGCGTTGCCCCCGATCGTTGCCTTCACCTGTGGGCGGGCGGGGCGGTTCATGCGCCAGTTCGCCGGCATCCGCACGACCACCCCGGCGCTTTCGAGCGCGGGCACGTCCTTCAGGAATTGCACCGCCTGTTGTGGGCTCCAGCGCAGCGGGTGAAAAATCTCGCCCGCATCGACCATGGCCTTCAACCAAGGGCAATGCTCGGCGGCGCGCTGGACGGGCGTCAACAACGACAGCAGGCGTTCGCGGTTCCTCGTACCGGCATATTCCTGCAAAGCCTTGCCGAGCGGCAGATGCTGAGCCTTGGCCTCAGCCGAAAGTCGTGTCGTGTAGGTCGCAAGAAACGCGAACGGAGCGTCCTCGTCCTTCCTGTTCTCGGCAAGGTTGAAGTGCACGCGTCCAACCAGGTTCCAGGCTGGATGACGGCTTTTAAGGAACTCCTGCACGGAGAGCTTGACGTCAGCCAGCTCGGCATCGAAGGCCGCATCCATGCCTCGCCAAAGATCCGCCAGGACGGCCGCCGTCAGGTATTCCGCGCCGGTCATGGGCGGAACGGCTGCGGCCATCGTGTCCAGCTCGCCCTCCGCGGGAATTGGCACAGGCGGCTTGGCTCCCTCGCCGATACCGGGAAGGGCGCACAATGCGGTCACATAGCGCGCTCCAAGCTCCCGCCAGTACGACAGCACCGGCGGAAGAACCGTCCCGACCTCGTCGGCGCCCAGGCACAACAGTCCATGCCCGCAACCCCTTACAAACGCCTGCTCAAGCCGCGAGCCCTGCTCGGGCTCCAACGCCAGCGCCTCCCCCGTTTGCCGCAACGTCAGCAACCCATGCGGAGTGAGAACGGGTGCCAGCATCGTCATGACGGATGCGTCCGTACGATCCCACGGATATCTTTTGCGCTCATCGGCGTCATCGTCGTGAAATTCATCGGAACCAAGCGCGAGTTCGGCAAGGTCATCATCGAGTCAGAGGTAACGCTGCAGAATCCTGACATGATGGTAGCGCTGTTCATGCTCATGATCATGAAGAGGTGCACTTGCTGATCCGGATTACATCCCTGGCGCCCCAAGGTCCGCCGCAGCGGCGAACTAATGTAGTTCCTTGGCTGCGCTTCTGCTCCAGATCGTCGGAATAACGAATGACGCACGGTCGGGTCGCGGACGCCACGCTCTTCGGATCGACTCAATGCGCAACGTCGAAGCATCGTTGTTGCGGCATCACGGTCAGTCAAGTTAGCCCGCAATTCGGCCACGGTCTCTCGTTCCGTGTCTCGCTCTCTCACCGGAAATACTGCGTCCGAGCAAGAGACTCCCGTACCACCAAAATGCGCAAATGAGATTCGCGGGCCGCCAACGCCTTTGATGTCGGACGAATTCGTCTCTGCGTGAAAAGCGTCGTTGCCAATGTGGCGCAAAGTCCCGGAAACCACGAAGGAATTCGCACGAATGAAAAGACAAAAATAAGAGATATATCAATTACTTAGTTCGTGGCGGAGAGGGAGGGATTCGAACCCCCGATACGGTTGCCCGTATGCCGCATTTCGAGTGCGGTGCATTCAACCGCTCTGCCACCTCTCCGGAGCCGAAAACGGCCTGAAAAGGCCGCATGCGGACGGCCGCTATCTAACCAAGCGCGCCAAGAGAGACAAGAGACAGACAAGGGTCGCGCGACGTATATTGAGCGACTTGGAAAGGGAGCCGGCCGCCGACCGGCAAAACGATGCCCGACGCGCTGAAATTCGACCGCATCCGCAAGGAATTGCCCGGGGTCTGCGCGACGCTCGGTCTGGTCGGCGTCCTGACCATCGCGCTTTTCTCGATGGTGTGGGAATTAGGGCTCGAACACGGCTCCCTCGTCTATCTGCTCCCGGTGGTGATCGCGGCCACGCGCTGGGGAATCGTATCGGCGATCGTTGCAGCGGTGTGCGGGGTGCTCGCCTCCGCCTTTTTCTTCTATCCGCCGCTTTACAGCTTCCGCATCACGAATCCGCAGGAAGTCGTCAATCTGATCCTGTTCATCTTCGTCGCGGTGGTGGTGAGCCAGCTCGCCACCCGGCTCAAACGCCAATTGGAGATGGCTCGCCAGCGCGAGATCGACCTGCGCGATCTTTATGCCTTCTCGCGCCGGCTGGCGGTGGCATTCGACGTGTCCGACATTCATGCCGCGATCGAAGACCACCTCGCCACCATCATGCAGCGCAAAGTCGTCCTGTTCGCCAGTGCGCGCGATGCTTCCGGCAGCAGCGGACGGCGCGCCGGCGTCACGGTGCCGGAGGCCGTGCTCACCCAGGTCGTCGAAGTTGCATCCAGCCGTCGCGACGCCATCAGCGGCGTGACGGTGACCGCCGAAAGCGGCGACGTCTGGCTGATCCGCGCGGTGTCGCCCAAGAGTTCCGAGTTCGGCGTCATCGCGATCGATCTCGGCCGCGAATCCCAGGAAAGCTCGGACGAGTTGCGCATCCGGGTCGATGCGGTGCTGGCCGACGCCACCGCGACGCTGGAACGGCTAGGCGTCGCGCACGCCATCAGCGAGGCGCGTATGCGCGCGCAGACCGACCAGTTGCGCGAGGCCTTGATCGGCTCGGTCAGCCACGAGTTGCGCACGCCGCTCGCCTCCATCCTCGGCGCCGCCACCGTGCTGAGCGCGGCGCCGGCGCTGGCGAACGAAAAGAAACTCCGGGCGCTGGTGCACGACGTGCGCGACGA
>DASVHW010000305.1 GCA_036382395.1 Candidatus Binatia bacterium
CTGTCGCCATAGGCCTCATCCTTACTTTGGTCGCGTGCGCACCCGAGATGCGCTACCGCGTCCTCAGCACCGTCGTCGACGGCCTACCGTCGTATGAGGAATGGCTCAACCCGAAGCCGGAGGAGCGGGAGAAACCGCCAGTCGAGGAGGTGCATTATCGACAGGTGGAAGCGGTCCGCAAGTTGGTGAAGCAGCCGAGCCTCCAACAGTTGTTCACGGGGGACCGGCCAGGGATCGAAAAGTTGAAGACCTGGGAAAAGGTGCTCGATGCACTGCCGAGCAGCAAGGCCGGCGGACCGGATTGGAGCGCCGCCTTGGCCAAGAAGGTCATCGCGCCGCTGACTTCTCTCCAGCCGGGGCAACCGGGCATGGAGGAGCTGCCGCTCGACGTCGCCCTGAAGGGACCAATGCCGGTGACCTTTCCGCATGCGCCGCATACGCGCTGGTTGGCGTGCGACAACTGCCACACGGGAATCTTCGAGATGGCGGCGGGTACGGCCGAGATGACCATGAAGGATATCACCGGCGGTAAGTACTGCGGCGTCTGTCATGGCAAGGTCGCGTTCGAGACGACGCGGTGCGCGCGCTGCCATACGGCGCTCGAGGAGTTGGCGCTCGACGTGGCGCTGAAGGGCGTGATGGAAGTGAAATTCCCCCACGCCCCGCACACACGCTGGCTGCCGTGCGAGAGTTGCCATACGAGCATCTTCCCCATGGCGGGCGGGCAGACGACGATCACCATGGCCGACATCTCCAAAGGCAAGTACTGCGGCATGTGCCACGGCACGCTCACGTTCGGTCCGAAGCAGTGCGCCCGCTGCCATATGAAGCGTGAAGAAATGGCGCTCGACGTCACGCTGAAGGGCGATATGGGCGTGAAGTTCCCGCACGCGCCGCACACGCGCTGGCTGCCGTGCGAGGGCTGCCATACCAAGATCTTCCCGATGGCGGGCGGGCAGACGACGATCACCATGGACGATATCTCCAAAGGCAAGTACTGCGGCCACTGTCACGGCAGCATCGCGTTCGGCACCACGGACTGCGCCCGCTGCCATATCAAGCGTGAGGAAATGGCGCTCGACGTCGCCTTGAAGGGCGATATGGGCGTGAAGTTTCCGCACGCGCCGCACACGCGCTGGCTGCCGTGCGAGAGCTGCCATACCAAGATCTTCCCGATGGCGGGCGGGCAGACGACGATCACCATGGCCGACTTCTCCAGAGGCAAGTACTGCGGCGCCTGTCACGGGCGTGTCGTGTTCGGCACCGCCGAGTGTGGGCGCTGCCATGAGCCGCGCGAGGAACTCGCTCTGGACGTCTCCCTGAAAGGGGTGATGCCAGTGACCTTCCCGCACGCGCCGCACACGCGCTGGCTGCCATGCGAAAGCTGCCACACCAAGATTTTTCCCATGGCGGCAGGGACCACTGAGATCACCATGGATGCCCTCTCGAAAGGGAAGTACTGCGGATCCTGTCACGGCACGCTGGCCTTCGCGCTCAGCGAATGTGCGCGTTGTCATCCGGAGATGGCACAATGAACGGACGCGCGCGCAGCATTGTTCGCCTGACGCTGGTTGTGCTCCTGATGGGGGGGGCTGTCCTCTGTCGAACAGACGTCGCGGTTGGGCAAGCCGTTCTTGGGGACGTGCCGCTGAAGCGCACGGGTACGGACAGCCCGGGCGGGAGGCCGACGGCGGTGTTCCCGCACTGGCGCCACCGCTTGTTTTTCACGTGTAACGTTTGTCATCCTGCGATCTTTCCGATGAAAGGCGGCGAGACGGCGGTTACCATGGACGACGTGCAGGAAGGAAGATTTTGCGGCCTATGCCACAACGGAAAAATCGCGTGGGGCGTGTCTATTTCGGCGTGCGCCCGCTGCCACACGCGGCAGTGACGGGAGCGGACCATGGGCCGCGCTACCGCCCATCCGTTGTCTGGTATCGCCGCATCGTTCTGGAAGCCGTCGCCGTGCTGTTCGGCGTGGTCGGACCGGCCGCGGCGCAGCTGCTGTCGATCGGCGGATTGGATGGGCAACTGGGTTTCACCACTACTTTCGAGAACCAGGACATCTCGCATCCGCAACAACATCAACACCTCGACCGCCTCTACCTCGAAGAGCGGGGCGGGGTCCGGACGCGTGGCTACTTCTACGATCCCGACCTGCTGCGCTTCACGGCAGGGGTTGAACTCGGGTGGTTTGAGGACCGTATGAACAACAAGACCGACGGCACCTCGACCAGCCTCTCGGGGGACGGCTCCCTGACCGGGTTCGATGCCGACGTGAATGTGCTCGGCGCCAAGCCCTACGGTTTCGATGTGTTCGGCAACCGCAGCGAGGGCTTCACTCGCCGTGACTTCGCCGGGCAGGTGAAGACGAACCTGGAGCGGTACGGCTTCACCTGGCGTCTCCAGAACCTGCCGCTGCCCTCATACGTGACCGTCGAACAGCAGGATATCCGCCAGCGCTTCACCCTGATCCCCGCCGGCGTGCAGCAAGATGAACGGCGCCGCATGGTGAGCTACTACGGCGAGCGTCGGAGTAGCACGAGCACGCTGACGGTGGACTACCACTTCGACGATGTGTTGGATCGTGTCCTGACGCAGGGTGCCTACCAGGTACATTCGGGTGGTGTCTTCCACCTGTGGCGGTTTGGCGACTATCTGGACGACAACCTGGCGTCGAGCGCGCAGGCGTACAGCCGAGTTGGAGATGCGTCGGGCACCACGATTTTCGAGCACGAGGAACTACAGCTGCGCCACTCGCGCTATTTGACATCCAATTACGGCTACACCTTTGCCATGTTCAATCAGTCCGGCAGCGGCACCACCATGAGCCACAACGGCTTTGCGAACCTCCAGCATCAGTTCTACGAGAGTCTGACATCTTCCGGGAACGTGAATGTTGGCTACACCGAACTGTCGCCAGGGCAGGATGTGACCTACGGCGGCGGGCTCGGCTTGGGATATAGAAAGCAGCTTCCGTCGGACGCCACCTTCTTCGCGAGCGTCGGGACAGGCTACCAGCTCGATGACCGGACGGTGCCGTCCGGGCAGCTGGCTGTCATCGACGAGCCGCATGCGTTTCCCGCGGAGGATGACTTCCTGCTGGTAAACTTGAATGTGATAGACTCGACGATCGTGGTGACGGATCCCGACAAGCGCGTGATTTACCAGCCCCAGGTCGATTACCTCATCGACAATTCCTCGCCCCCTTTTACCCGGATACGCAATCTTTATCCGTTGGGCCGTATTCCGGCTGGCGGAGCGGTGCTGGTCAGTTACAGCTTCAAGGTCAGCGGAGCCTTGAAGGTGGGGAGCCGGCCCATCAACCTCAGCGCCGGTCTCGATTTCAAATGGCTCTCGCTCTTCTACAGTGGTCAGCGCCTCCGCCAGGATGTGTTCACCGGCAGCGCCAGCGATATACTCGGGCCGGTCAACGCCGACACCCTGGGGGTCGAAACGCACTGGCGTTCCGACTTGGGGGAGGCGCGGCTGCTGAACGAGTACCTGACGTACGATGCCAATGACCTCAGCTACCGGGCCTTCAGTTTCACTCAGAGCGCGCTGGGAAACCCGCGCCGTTGGCTCACGGTCGGGCTGACCGGGACCGAGAGCTTCTATGACTTCAGTGTGCCGCGACGTAACCGGACGTTCTTTAGCGAGCGTGGTAGTGCCGGATGGCGATCGCAGTTCGGCGTAACTGTCGATGCGTTCGTAGGGTTCCACTATCAACGCCAGACGGCCGTGCCACTCAACCAACTCGTGGAATTCGGCACGCACGCGCGCTGGATCGCCGGCCTGTTCACCCTGAGCCTCGGTTACGACCACGCTGTGCAGGACATCGGCGCATTCAGTCGGGTGGGCGACTTGGTCCGCTTCGACGTGATTCGGCGGTTTTAGATGAGAAGCGTGCGGCAGAAGCGATTCGCCCACTGGGCAGGTGCGATGGGTGGTGCGGTTGGCGTCTGTACCCTGACGCTGTTCGCCGGGTGTGACCGTCTGCATCCACAACCGAACGCGGCGGCGTCGCGGCCGCACGTGGCCTGGCCGGCACCGCCCGAACGGGAGCGCATCGAGCTGGTGCAAATCTTCCGCGCCCCTTCGGAGATCGGCATCCAGCGTCCGTTCTGGCGCCGGCTCGGCGACCTGGTGACGGGTGGCCGGGAAGCGCACCTGGTGCGGCCTGCTGGCGTTGCCGCCGCCAATAATATGATCGCAGTGGCTGACGCGGGCGGGGGCGCCGTTCACCTCTACGATCTCGAACGCCACCGCTTCCATGCCTTGTCCGCCTGTGGCGAGGCCAGATTGCGTGAGCCGGTAGCCGTGGCGTTTCTCAACGACCGTCTCTACGTTGCTGATGCCGGCACGGCTCGCCTCGACGTGTTCGACCTCGAGGGTGAGTGTGCCGGAGGTTGGAAGCTCGACGAAGGATCGCGTCCGGCTGGACTGGTTGCCGATGCTGCGCGTGGCCGTCTCTACGTGGCGAACCCCAGCGCTCACCAGGTGCTCGCGTTCGATGCGACAGGTGCCGTCGTGGCGCGCATCGGACATCGCGGCACCGGACCAGGTGAGTTCAATTACCCGGGCTGGCTGGCGCTGGATGCGCGGGGCCGGCTGTACGTCACCGACGCATTGAACTTCCGCATTCAGATCTTTGAGCCGGACGGCACCCTGGTCTCCACCTTTGGTCATCTCGGTGACGGCACGGGAGACTTCGCGCGGCCCAAAGGTGTAGGGATTGACCGGGACGGACACATCTACGTGGTCGACGCGCTTTTCGATGCGGTACAGATATTCGATACGCACGGGAATTATTTGTTGGGGTTCGGCCGGCATGGGACGCGTGAAGGACAGTTCTGGTTGCCCTCAGGTCTGACCATTGATGGCGACCGCATCTATGTGGTCGATTCCTACAACCAGCGCGTGCAGGTATTCCGCTATCTCGGGGGCGGTGAATGAATTCGAGGGTGCGGCTTTCTGGACTCGCGCTCGTGGTGGCGCTTGCATCAGCGCTCCCGGCGGGCGCCGGCATCGAGCGAACCCGGCACAACCTCACGGCAGCGGGGTCGGGACGGTTTCGCGGCGGCCCGCAGGCAAACCTCTGCACCTTCTGTCATACTCCGCACAACGCCAAGGCCACACGGGCGCTGTGGAATCACGAGCTGCCGGCCCAGACGTACACGCTCTATGAGAGCAGCACCCTCGAAGCCCAGTTGCAGCAGCCGACAGGCAGCTCGCGTCTGTGCCTCAGCTGCCATGACGGCACGATTGCGCTGGGAGCCCTGGTAGAGCATCCGGAGCCTTCCTTGGGGCCGCTCACCGGCCCGGCCGTGCTCGGCACTGATCTTTCCGATGATCATCCGATTTCGTTCGTTTATGACCGAGTGCTGGCGTCGCACCGACAGGGCCTCGCGGATCCGTCGACCTTGGTGGGGGCGGTGAAGATCGATGAGACCGGTCAGATGCAGTGCACCTCATGCCACGACCCGCACTCGGATCGCTATCCGAATTTTCTGGTCACTGACGTTGAGTATTCGCGGCTTTGCGTCACCTGCCATGAGTTGCAGTTCTGGCAAGATTCGGCGCACGCCACCTCGTCCGCCATGACGAAAGGGGCGGCGCCCCTCCCCGGGTGGGGCTTCCTCAAAGTCGCCGAAAACGGTTGCGCGAGTTGCCATCGCACGCATAACGCCGAGCACCCCGTGCGGCTGCTACGATCCACGACTGAGGAAGGGGTGTGCCTGGGGTGCCACAGCACTGGCGCGGCCAGTGGCCTGGTGGCGGAAAAGGATATCGGTGCGGAGTTTCTCAAGCCGAGCACGCACCCGATTGCTGCCTACACTGACGTTCACGATCCGGCCGAGAACCCGCTCGCCATGCCCGTACATGTCGAGTGCGTCGACTGTCACAATCCGCACCAGACTCGCAGGCGCAGCGTGACGGGCATTCTTGCCGGACCGCTCACGGGGGTCTCTGGGGTGGACATCACCGGCGGCGTCCGGCCGCAGGCCAGCTTCGAGTATGAGGTGTGCCTCAAGTGTCATGCCGTCGCCCAATCGCCTTCGCCGGTAGTCTTCCGCGTCGACGACATCACCAATGTGCGACTCAAGATCGATCCGGCAAACCCGTCATTCCACCCCATCGCCGCCGCCGGAAAGAATCCGCTGATCCACGGCCTGCTGCCCGGCATGACGGCTGCGAGCATCATCATGTGTACGAGTTGCCACAACAACAATGCCGCGCCTGGCGGCGGAACGCTGGTGCCGCGCGGGCCGCACGGATCGATCTATGCGCCGATCCTCCAGCGTGAGTACCGCCTCGAAGGCACATCGAGTCCCGAGTCATTCGATCTCTACGCCCTGTGCTACAACTGCCACGACCGCACGGTGCTCTTTCAATCACCCAGCTATCCTACACCGCCGTTGGACAGCGGCGGGGTGCACATCAAACATGTGCAGGAGCAGGGAGCGTCGTGCGCTGTCTGCCACGATGCGCACGGATCACGGAGCAACTTGCACCTGATCAATTTCATGACCTCCGATCGCAGCGGAAATCAGGTGGTGACGGCGTCGAGTGCTGGCCCCATCAAGTACCAGTCCCCCGGTGTCGGCAGCGGGAGTGGGAGCTGTACGTTGACGTGCCACTTCAGTGATCACAATCCGAAAGGCTACGGTACGGCAGCGTTGTCGGCGGGGAGGAAGTCGGCGGTGTTACAAAATAGCGCACCGACCTCGGCTGTTCCCCGCCCGGGCGGGCATGCTGGACATTGAGAAGATTGAGCCTAGGTACCAGCGCAAGGTCTGGTACCGGCGGGAGACGGCGATCAAGCTGGGATCCGCCGCCTCCCGCTCGTATGATCTGACGAATACTACTTCTTCAAGCCTACCAGGTACGACACCACGGCGCCCAGATCTTCGTCACTGAGGTTCGCCTTCGGCATCTTGGATTCCGGCTTCTTCGACTTCGGATCCTTGATGTACTCCTTCAAGTACGCCTCGCCCTTTGCTCCAGCGGCATCAAGTGCGCCACCGTTCTTCGCCATCGGTCCGCCTACGCCGCCGATGCTGTGGCACATCTTGCACTTCTTCTCGTATACTCCGGCGCCATCGGCTGCCCAGGCTACCTGAGAAAGAACCGCGAGAGCGGCGATGCCTAACAAAATCCGCTTCATAATGACCTCCTCCTAGGGGTTAGTGTTGTCTGCCCGTTTCCCATACCCGACACGGGGAAATAGCAAACTGGGCTGACGTGATCAAGATTGGCGATCGAAAATCCAGAGGTGCGCCGAATGGAACCATGCGTGATGTATTGTCACAAGCGACTGGTGAGATCAGTCAACACTTTACCCGCCTCGAAGTACTGTTTCGCCATCTCGCGCGCCGCTTGAGCGTTGGTCTCGTAGTCGGACGCGATGGAGGTGACGGCACGGATCGCGTCGTCGAGCCTTCGTACCGCGTACAGACCTTTGCCGGTGGGCAAGACACGCCCGAAGCCGGTGTCCTGGGTCACGACCGGGCGCCCCGCCGCCAGATAGCAGGCGCCGCGATCGCTGAACCATCCACTCGCCAGGCGTACATTGAGATCCTTGGCGACGGTGAATTCGCCCTTGGAGTGTCGGATGAAGTCCCGATACGTCAATGCATCGCGTGACACCGCAACCGGATCGGTGATCTCCCACCCGTGGTTCCGTAAGACCTCGGCGTCGTCGGGGGTCTTGTCGACGTCCATCGCCACCGTAAACGCTTCGCCGCTGCGTCCCGGAAGTTCGAGGAACGTCATCCATTCCGTTCGCTTGCTCCACGAGTACACCTGACCCTGGAAGTGGACGTCGCGGCGGCGTTCATCCCAGCGTCCGATGGTGGTGAATGGCGCCTGCACATCGGTCGGCAAAGGCGGCCAGAGTTCCACGGCAATCGGCTGGCGTGTTGCCTGCCAGGTGAAGCGGTCGGTGGGGATGGCACAGCCCGGCGAGCCGATGTTCTCGCCGAAGGTGAAGTGCAGATCGTGCTCCGCCAGCAACTCGCACAAGGCCGGATCACCTTCCGCCACACGGATCTGCGTGAAGGCTGGATCGATATCGACGAAGATCTTTACCTGCTTCCGGCGTCGCGGTACGCGGTTGACCGGCGCGAGTGTGATCACCGCGCGGGCATCGCTCAGGAGCGCATCCGTTTCGGCACGGCTAAGGCCAGAATACCGGTCCTGGCCTGTATCCCAGAACACCCACCGATCACCGAATCCGAAGCGCTGGAAGAAATCCGCCGCGAACGCGATGCCGGCATCCGGCAGGACGCGCATGTTGCCGGTGAGCGGATCGAAGCAGTCGCCGTAATAGGCGGTGTCCTCATAGAAGTACGGGTCAAATCCGATGGCGCGCAACCCGAGCAGATAGTGCAAGACCTGCCAGGCGTAGCCGCCGAGCGGACACCGCACCAGATAGCCGGCGAGAACGATCTTGTCTGCGTGTCTCACAGCCCCGCCAGTAGCGCCAAGCGGCTGAGCACGCGGCGGGCATCCAGGTGCTCGCGGGCGAAGGCGCGTGCGGCAGCGGCATGGCCCGCGTAATCGTGCTCGACCGTCTCAAGCGCCTCGGCTGCGGTCTCGAGGTCGGTGAAGGTCAGCAGTCCCATGCCCGTCGGCACATACGAACCGATGCCGGTGTCCTGCATGATCACCGGACGCCCGGCGGCGAGATAACAGGCGCTTCGGTCGCTGAACCACCCGGTGCGGCCGGCGGCATAGCCGTGTTTGACCACGGTGAACTCACCGCGCGAGCCGCAGAGGTACCCGCGGTACGCATCTGGTGTGGCGCAGTGCTCTCGTGGTGTGACCAGGCGCCAGCCGTTTCCTTCCAGCTTGCCGTAGTCGGGCTCGGTGGGATGAATCGCGAGGCATAGTTCCAAGGGAACCGACACCCGGCGCGGGAGCTCGATGAGACGCATGAACTCCTCCGCCTTCTGACCGTACCACTCGCCTTTCCACTCCACGGGACTGTATCCCCGCCAGTCGGCCACGGTGGTGTACGCTGGACCCGCGGGCGCCGTCGTGGCCCACTCGTCGAGCACGACAGGAGGTAGAGTTGTCTGCCAGCGGATGCCACAGGTTGGCAGCGGACAGTCCGGCGCGCCCAGATTCAACCCGACGGTGACGTGCACGTCGTGACCCGGCAGGTTCATGTCCACACCGTACTGCTCCTGCCAGATCTGAACGAAGCCTGGGTCGAGATCCAAATACATCCGGCGGCGCACCGCGCCGAGGACGGAGGTGAGGTGGAAGCGCCCAGAGCCGTTGATCAGTAGATCAGTGTCGCGCGCCAGGGTCTCGACCTCCGAGCGTGTCAAGCCGACAGAGCCGGCGCCCTCCCATTCCAGCAGGGCGGCGTGATCGATGAGGTTGAAGCGCTCCATCACGTGGCGGAAAAAGCGGGCGTTCGCCGAAGTGCCGAACGGTGCCGGCTTCCAGTCGTCGTCGACGCACTGTTTCGCATCGATATGCTCGACGTAGTAGGTGTCAAAGCCGAGCTGCCGGAATCCGAGGACGTACTGCAAAAACGCCCAGGCGTTGCCGGCACCCCCCAGCGGATGGGACGCGATCGCGCCGGTGATCATGATCCGCTTGGCCATTGTGTCCTTGTTTTTCTGCTCTTTTCCCTCGTCCTCTGGGAGAGGGCCAGGGTGAGGAGGCGATTAGACGCCGGCATCATTCAAGAGTCGTTGTAGCACCAGGTTAGCAGTAAACTCCCGTTGCGCGACGGCACGCGCCGCTTCGCAATGGTGCCGATAGCTGGTTTCAATGTTCTCGATGGCGGCAACGGCTTCGTCGATGGTGCTGAAGGCGAACAGGCCCTCGCCCGTCGGATAGTAGTTTTTGAAGCCGGTATCTTGCACCACCACCGGTTTGCCGAGCGCGAGGTAGGCGGCGCTACGCGTACTGAACCAACCGCTGCGCGAGGCGACGTACGCGTTCTTCGCGATGCTCCACTCACCCCGCGAGCTGCGGAGGTAATTGCGGTAGGCGTCGAGGGTCGAGGATTGCTCGTAGGCATCGATGATCTGCCAGCCGCGCCGGTGCAGTTGGTCGCGTGGGGCGGCACCGGAGAGCGCGATCTGCAGCGGTACGGACACGCGCGAGGGGAGGTCGATGAACTTCATGAACTCGACGTCCTTACCGCCGTAGGTGATGCCGGAGAGGTTCGGCAACGTCACGTCGGTTTTCCACGACATCACGGTGGTGTAGTGGCGCGCGTTGGCGTCGAACGCGAACGGCCAATCCTCCAGCACAATCGGCTGTCGGGTCGGTATCCAGTCGAGGCCACAGCTGGGGATGGCGCAACTCGGATCGTTGACGTTCTCGGCGAAGGTGAAAAAGCAATTGTGGGCGCGAATGAGCCCCACGGAATACGCCTGGTCGTCGGTTGCCGTCCCTTGCTCGACCGCGAGAAGTTTTGCCTGGCTGTAGCAGGGATCGCTGTCCAGGTACGCGATCCGGCGTGCGCCCCGATAGGCGTCGCGCAGCCAGCAGGCGCCGGACAGGTTCAGGAAGAGGTCCGCGCCCGAGCAGAAGCGCTCAACTTGCGCCAGTGTTGCGCCGTGGTACGTACCGTCCGGGGCGCGCAGCGACCAGCGCTCACGCATGTCTTCTCCGGCGCGGGCCAGAGTCGCTGCCAGATGGGCGACGTTGAAGCGCACATTATCGGTGAAGGTATTGGCGCGCGGGTCGTAGAGCCACTGCCCGGTATCCTCGAGGTAGAACACCTCGTGCCCGAGCCGGCGAAAGCCGCTGATGTAGGCAAGGTAGTCCCAACCGACACCGCCCAGGGGATAGCTCGCGATCAGCCCGGTCACGACGATCTTCATGCCGCTTCCTTTGTGACCAGACGCTTCCCTCCTGTCAATCGAGACTGTCGATAAATGACCGGCCGCTGGTTTCGTATACCGTATTTTCCGCGTGCTTCCGTAGCGGCGCAGCATGCTGCGCCCCTACATTCAAAGAAAAGCGACAGACTGAATCGCGGGAAGCCGATATATATGCAGCGGGCCGCTTGCGGGTCACGCATGCTGGGGCCGGCACCCGCCGAAGACGGCCAGCTCAAACACCTTGAAGTAGCAGTCGACGTCTTCAAAGCCGCAGTTCCGCAGCCACTCGCACTGCGACTCGACGGGCGCCAGGATGTTGGCGGCCTTGTCCGGCCGGTGGACGAATTCCTCGGCGACTTGTGCACGGGTCCTCTCCGAGCCCTGCTGCGCCTGGAAGGTGTGCAGCGAATCGATCATGAGATCGTCGGCGATCGTTCCAAGCCACGCTGTGCGGGAGGCCACGTGCTCCACGTTGATGAACATGCCACCCGGCGCCAGCACGGCGAAAATCTCCCGGTACAATTCGCGCTTGCGTTGATCCGGCAGGTGATGGATGGCGTAGCCGGAGACCACGACGTCAAAAGGCGTTCGGCTGACGACGGCGCGAACCCACTCGGGGTTGCCCAGATCGGCGACGACGAAGTCCGGACAGGGATCGTGGTTGCCCAACTGCCTGCGTGCTTCGTCGAGCATGGGTTCGGAAAAGTCGACCAAGGTGCAGCGCGCCCGCGGATGGCGCGCAAGGATGGCGCCGGCGAGCACGCCGCTGCCGCATCCCAGGTCGGCGACGCGGGTGACCGGGAGCCCCCGCGCCTCGATCACACGCAGCATCGCCTCGATCTGTTCCGCGGCGAAAGGGATCCCGCCCCGTACCCCATCGAGAAAGGTCCGGACCAACGCCGCATTCTTCCAGATCGCACCGGCTCGTTCCGTTGCCATTCTCCTCGGGGCTCGCCTGCGAGCACAATCCGGCGTTTCGGTTGCCGGGTCAAGCGGTTTGCGTCTCAGGGGCAGTGGGATCGTTTCTGATGTGCTCCTAGGACCAGACCTCAGCCGTACCCGACGCTCAGCGTGGCTGCTTGCCGATCTCCGTGAGACTGGCGCCGCTGTTGTCGCAACGGCGGCATTATGGCTACATTACGTCCATGAACTCATACCGTAGCCGAATTACGACACACGGCCGCAACATGGCCGGTGCGCGTGCGCTGTGGCGCGCCACCGGCATGACGGACGCCGATTTCAACAAACCGATCATCGCCATCGCCAACAGCTTCACCCAGTTCGTTCCGGGGCACGTGCACCTGCACGACGTTGGGCAGCGGGTCAAGAAGGTGATCGATGCCGCAGGAGGGTACGGCGCCGAGTTCAACACCATTGCGGTGGACGACGGCATCGCCATGGGACACGGCGGCATGTTGTACTCGCTGCCGAGCCGCGACCTGATCGCCGACAGTGTCGAGTACATGGTGCAAGCGCATGTGGCCGACGCACTGGTGTGCATCTCTAACTGCGACAAGATCACGCCGGGCATGCTCATGGCGGCCATGCGGCTCAACATCCCGGCCATCTTCGTCTCCGGTGGCCCGATGGAAGCCGGCACCTCCGCGGGGACGCATGATGCGCAGGGCAAACCGCTCAAGCTCGACTTGGTCGACGCTATGGTGGCGGCCGGGGACCGTGCCATCAGCGACGAACGGCTGCAGGACATGGAACGCTCCGCCTGTCCCACGTGCGGCTCGTGCTCCGGCATGTTCACCGCCAACAGCATGAACTGCTTGTGCGAGGCGCTCGGCCTCGCCCTGCCCGGGAACGGCACGGTGCTCGCCACGCACAAGGCCCGCTGGCAACTCTTCGAGGAAGCGGGGAAGCAGATCGTGGCGCTGGCCCGCCGCTACTACGTCGACGGCGACGACAGCGTCCTGCCGCGAAGCATTGCGACGATGGGTGCCTTCGAAAACGCCATGACCCTCGATATCGCCATGGGCGGCTCAACCAATACCGTCCTGCATATCCTCGCTATCGCACACGAGGCTGGCGTACCCTTCACGATGCAAGACATCGAGCGGCTGTCTCACCACGTTCCCAACGTCTGCAAGGTGGCGCCGTCGTCCAGCTACCACGTCGAGGACGTCAACCGGGCCGGCGGTATCTTCACGATCCTCGGCGCGCTCGATCGCGCCGGGCTCATGCACCGCGAGGCCGGCACTGTGCACGCGGCGACTATCGGTACGGCCATCGATCTCAACGACATCCGGCGGCCAACGGCGACTGCGGCCGCGAGACAGCGAGCCCTGACTGCGCCGGGAGGTGTGCGGACGACCGTGGCGTTTTCACAAGACAAACACTACGCCACGCCGGACACCGATGCCGTTGGCGGCTGCATTCGCGATGTGGAACACGCCTACAGCGCGGATGGCGGGCTGGCGGTGCTGTACGGGAATCTCGCCGAAGACGGCTGCATCGTGAAGACGGCGGGTGTGGATCAGTCGATCTGGCGGTTCGAAGGGCCGGCGCGCGTTTTCCACTCGCAAGAGGCCGCGTGCGAGGCCATTCTCGGCGACCGCCTCAAACCGGGCGACGTCGTCGTGATTCGCTACGAGGGTCCCAAGGGTGGCCCGGGAATGCAGGAGATGCTGTACCCTACCTCGTACATCAAGTCGAAGAATCTTGGGAAGGTGTGCGCCCTGATCACGGATGGCCGCTTCAGCGGCGGCACCTCGGGGCTGAGCCTCGGCCACGTCTCTCCCGAGGCGGCCGAAGGCGGAGCCATCGGGCTGGTCGAGGAAGGCGATCGCATCCGCATCGACATCCCCAACCGCCGCGTCGATCTGCTGGTGGAACCGCAGACACTCAAAGCCCGACGGGTGGAGATGCTTGGACGCGGCGCCCAGGCGTGGAAGCCGACGGGTCGCACCCGCGCGGTATCAGGCGCACTGCAGGCGTACGCGCTGTTGACCACCAGCGCGGCGCGCGGCGCCGTCCGCGACCTGGAGCAGGTCGCCGGCCGGCGGAAGTAGCCTGCCGCCGGTGTCGTCGTGCCGGTGGCTCACTCCTTGTTATGAAGCGGCGGACCGTTGTGCCGCAGACGGCTTGAACTGCATCTGGTAAAGTGACGCGAACGCGCCCTGCCGTTCGAGCAGCTCTTCGAAGGTGCCACGCTCGGTGATGGAGCCGTTCTGCAGCACCACGATCTGGGCGGCGCGCCGCACGGTGCTCAAGCGGTGCGCGATGACGAAGGTGGTGCGGCCTTGCACGGCCTGTTCCATGGCCTCCATGATCGCGGCTTCCGTGGCCGTGTCGACCGACGAGGTCGGTTCGTCGAGGATCAGGATGGGCGCGTCGCGCAGCAAGGCCCGCGCAATGGTGAGCCGCTGGCGCTCGCCTTCGGACAGGGTCACTCCCTGTTCTCCAATGACGGTGTCGTAGCCGTCGGGCAGGCGCTGGATGAAATCGTCCGCCTGGGCCATCCGTGCGGCACGGTGTATGTCTTCGAGGCTGGCGGCCGGACGCCCGTAGGCGATGTTGTCACGCAGGCTCAGGGGGAACACCATCGGTGGCTGCAACACCATGCTGACGTGCCGCCGCAGCGAGGCGAGCGTGAACTCGCGCACGTCGCTTCCGTCAATCAGCACCTGCCCCGCAGACGGATCGTAGAAGCGTGGAATCAAGCTGACCAGCGTGCTCTTGCCCGCCCCCGTCGGTCCGACGATGGCGATGACCTGTCCCGGCTCCGCCTCCAGAGTGATCTGGTGCAGCGTCTCGCGACCCTTCGCATAGCCGAAGGAGACATCGACGAACTGGACGTGCCCGCGTGGAGGCGTGCGGAACTCCCTCGTTCCTTCTGCCACCGCCGGCTCGCGGTCGAGCACTTCGACGACACGCGCCATCCCCGCCTTGGCGCCTTGGACGGTGCCGTAGGTCTGGATGAGGGAGTTGATCGGCGCGTAGAGCGAGGCGAGATAGCTCACGAAGACGACCATGTCACCTATGGTGAGGTCATGTTGCCAGACGTGTCGCGCTCCGACCCAGAGAACGGCGGCGGTGCCGAAGGCCAGGACGAGGTTGGCGCCCGCCCCGTACGCCGTCTGCAGCATGTAGAGGCTCAGGCTCATGCGGAGGCTGGCGGTGCTCTGGGTGACGAAGGCACGGTGCTCCTCCTCTTCCTTCGAGAAGGCTTGCACCACCTTGATGGCCGACATGCCACGCTGGACGAGTTGATACACGGCGCTTTCGCTCTCTCGCGCGCGTTGCGCCACCTCCGTGATCCGCCGGTTGAGCAGGAGAATGGCGACGAATAGGAAGGGGCAAACGGCGAGAGCCACCAGTGTGAGCAGCCAATCGAGCCGCACCATGACGACGAACATTCCGATCAGCAATATGGCGGCGGAGAGGATGGGGAACAGCCCGTTCATTGCCAGAGTCTGAATGGCGTAGGTGTCCCCGGTGACGCGATAGATGAGATCCCCGACCGACGCCCGCGAATGGAACGACAGTGAGAGACGTTGCAGGTGCTGGTACAGGCGGCTGCGCAAGTCGTTGACCATGCCCTGGCCGATGGAGATGGTCGTGAAGTTGGTGAGGACACTGATGCCGCCCAAGCAGCCGTAGATGACGACCAGCCCGGCGGTGGCGAGTAGCAGCAGGGCAGGGGGGCTCATGCCCGCAACGACAGGCCACGGCGGTGGCGTGCGCGGCAAAACGTAATCGATGACGATTTTGAGCGGCCAGGGTTTCAGGATCTCCAAGAAGCTCAGCGCGATCACCTGGATCACCGCGAAGAGGAAGGCGCCGCGGTACGGTCGCAGGTAGCGTGCAACTTGGCGGGCGAGGCTCATTGTCGCTTGCGTTCACTCGGCCGCGGCGCCTTCCACGGGCGTGAGCTGGATCTGCTTGGCGACGATTTCGATGACGTGGTACATGACCCGCCCGAGCCGGTAGTTGTCGTAGGCAACCACGACGAGATTGAGGGATCCCAGCAGCAGCGCCACCTCTTCGATCTCCGCCAGGCCGGCGAACCAGCCGACGATCGCCAGTGCGGCGAAGCCGAGCAGGGAAATGCGCGACAACAGCGACTCGCGCACCCGACAGCGGGTCCGAAAGAAGCGCTTGCTGCCCCCATGGTTCTCCACGGCCACCTTCAAATCGGCCTTCGACCAGATCCCCTGGTAAATCGTCACGTCGCGATCATTCCAGCCCTGATCGACGGCGATGAGGTACTTCCGGGGCAGTAGAAACTGCATGACCGCGTGCAGCAGGTTCTCCTTTTCCAATGCATTCTCCGACCAGTAGCGCAGGAAGAACTGGCGCTCGAGCCATTGCACCCGGGCGGGTTGGGAAGGCTCTTCGAAGTGAATCCGGGCCACGTTCGTCATGCCCTGTATGCGATAGAGGTAACGCTGCAGACTGCGCACCAGGGGGCCGAGATAGATGAGCACCGTGATGAGCAGGCGGCTGCCGACGCCGTCGTAGCGCGGGTCGACCTTTGCCCGCCAGGCGCGGCCCCCGGCCCAGATGAAGGCGGTGAACAGCGGCAAGCCGGCGAGGAACTCATGCCGGCCCGCGACCGCCGCTCCGATGAGCAACACCAACGCGATCAGGTTCCACTCCAAGGTGAAGGGCAGGTATGACAGCAGCGACGATGACGGTTCGTAGAGGGTTTGGAACAGCCCGCGCCCGAAGACGCCGTGGTAAATCACCGGACGACGAGAGAACAGCGACATGCCCAGATCGCCGTAGATCCGGCCGATCCACTGCGATTGCCCGAGCATGTTGAAGCGGAACGGGTGCTTGAAATACAGCTGCGCCTCCGCCTTGCCGTAGCCCATCTGCTGCTTCAGATAGGCTTTGATGGTGTTGCGCCGGAAGTGCCACACCATGGCGGCCGGACTGAAGGCGATCGGGTAGCCATGGTTTTGAAAACGCCAGCACATATCCACGTCGTCACCCGCGGCACGGTAGATCGGATCAAAACCGCCAACCTCGTCGAAGGCGCTCTTGAGGAAGGCCATGTTACACCCCGGAATGTGCTCGGCCACTTCGTCGTCGATCAGGACATGCGTCGGCCCGCCCGGAGAGGCCGCAACGCACGCCGGGACGCGCGCATCCTCGGGCGGAGGCAAGTTGGGTCCACCCACGGCAACGAATCCTCCATGCACGAACTTGTAGGCCAGGTAGGTGAGCCAGTCGGGATCGACGACGCAGTCGGAATCGGTGAAGGCGACAATCTCCCCTGAGGCGTTCTCGATGCCCACATTGCGCGCGACGCTCAGCCCCTTGTTCTCCTGGGAGAAGAGGCGCACCTCCGCATAGCGCTGGCTGATCTCGAGCGTGCGATCGGTGGAGCCGTCGTTGACGACGATGACCTCGTAGTTCGGGTAACGCAGCGTGCGCAATGATGCCAGACACGCGTCCATGGTACGATCGGCGTTGTAGGCGCAGATGACCACGGAGATGCGCGGCGGGCGGTCAAGCGGCGGCGGCAACTGACCCGCGTACAGCTTCTGTACGACATGATAGGCGGGCTTCTTGTGGCGCTCGCGGTCCACCAACCCGAAGGCCCAATCCTCCACCTGAAAACCGCCCGTGAACCAATCGTCCGTCCAGGCGAAGACCACCGTGCCGGCGACGCCCGATTCGAACGCGGCGCGCACCTGCCAGGAGAGGATCTGCGCCTGCTCCGCCGCGCCTTCACGCATGGAGTCGATGCCGAACTCGGTCAGCACCAGGGGCTTGTCCTTGGCGAGGTTCTGCAGGCGCGACAGATACCGGCGAAAATCTCTCTCGCGGTGCAGGTACACGTTGAAGGAGATGAAATCGAGGAAGTCGAGGTCGAGGTATTCGGTTGGCGGAAAGTTGGCGTAGCTAACCAGCACCTCGGGTTCGATGCCCTTCACCACATCGTAGAGTTGGCGCAAGAAGGCTTTTACCCGCTCCGGTTGGTGCCAGCGCACGACGTCCGGCGGAATCTCGTTGCCGATGAGGAACGCAAAGACGGCGGGATGGCGCCGGCACGACTCGACGCCGGCGGTGATCTGCGCGCGGATCTCCTGCATCACGTCCGGTTCGTCGAGAAAACAGACGTGCTCGGTCCACGGCAGGCCCACCAGCACGCCGAGGTCGTGTTCCTCGGCGAGATCGAGCAGCCACTCCGGCGGCGGCGTGAAGGTCCGAAAACAGTTGGCGCCGAGATCACGCATCAAGGCGAAGTCGCGCCGCACCATGTCGCGCTCGGGAAACTGCGCCCCGTGTGATGCCTGGACGAACGGGCCGTATGAAACGCCACGCAGGAAGAACTTTTCCTCGCCGCGGAAAAAGAACTTGCCGCTGGCACGCGGGCGCGTCCCGCCTTCTTCAGCATCCAACCGCCGCTCTACCAATGCTGTTGCACTCGTCCCAGGTACCATATGCTTGTCATCACACGCCGTCGGGTGGCGAAAAGATTTGACCCGAAGGCTGCCGGTATCGATCGGGCTGCTAGCCTCCGAGAACGACGGAATGTCGCCAGGGGTCGGTCATCGATTGAAGGTGTTACCTAGCATCACGGGGCGGGAATGCAAAGCGTGCCAGGATTTCCGCCCCACGCCGGCCACACGTCCTTCCAGTGAGACGGTGTGTCCCTTCGTGGTCAGGGGATGCTATAATTCACTCACAATACAGCGTGAGGTTGGCCATGGACGAAGACATCATTCTCGAGGAGGAGGCGATTGCTGACGAGCGGGCAGCGGAGGCCGCGCGATTGGGAACCGTGGTCCTGCACCATCCGATCCGTGAACTGGCGAAACTGAAGCCGGTGATCTGCGTGCCGCCGGGGACCAGCGTACGCACGGCCATCGGCCGCATGAACGCACAGAGCGTCGGGTGCGTCCTGGTCGAAGAAGACGGACGGCTCATTGGCATCTTTACCGAACGCGATGTGCTGACCAAGATCGTCGGTACGAACCTCGACATCGACCGGACCAGCGTGAATGCGGTGATGACGCGCGATCCGGAGTCGCTTCGCCTGGACGATCGGCTGTCGTACGCGCTCAACAAGATGAGCGTCGGCGGCTTTCGTCACATTCCTCTGGTGGATGATGATGGCCACCCCGTTGGCGCGGTTTCGATGCGTAACGTGGTGGACTACATGGTCGATCTGTTTCCCGCCGAGGTGCTGAATTTGCCACCGGAGCCGCGGGGCATCGCCCGCGCCCGCGAAGGGGCGTGAGATGACGCGTGATGCGTGATCCGTGATGCGGAGATCGATTCGGGGCGTCACGGATCACGCATCACGGCACGTCTTCCACCTGGCCGTCGGAGACACGCACGCGTTTCAACGCCCGGTTTGCCGGAAGTATCCAACGCTGATCGGCTGAGGCCTTGGTTGCGACCGCGACGATGGAATCGGAGCCGACCCAGGTCAACGAGCCGAGATCGGTGTCGGGCACGTCGATGGTGCGGACGGTGCGATCACTCAGTCGCAGCACATAGAGACGGCCGCGACAGTTCGGATAGTCCAGTTCAGGCGCCGCGGTGAACCCCAACTGTGCGCCGTCGGGAGACAGCGCGAGGTCGGAGATCGCGGCCGCCCCGGCTGCAAGCCGCGTGATCGAACCCGAATCGACCGGGATATCCCAGATCTGCCAGTCCCAGCTGCCGCCGACGACAGCGTACAGGCGTGTCCCGTCCATTGCCCAGCGGTACAGCATCCGATCTCTGTCCCACGACAGCAGTGAACGGTCGTCATCGCCGTCTCGGCTGGCTACCCGGAGTTCGACCCGGTTGCCACGCGCGGCGCTGTACGCCAGACGTGCGCCATCGGGGGAAGGAAGCGGCTGCTCCAGCGAGTCGCCCTGCCGCTGCACCACGGTCGACTCCGAGCCGTCAGCGGCGAACCGAACGATACGGTCATGCTGTGCGGCATAGATGGTTCCGTCGGCGGCTGCGGCAGGGGCTGTGCCGCGGCCGATGGTGCGCTGTGCTCCCTCGGCTGCCAACGTGACGATTGCGGGTAGGGCGTCCGGAGATTCGGCATAGCTCACGATCAGCCGTGATCCGTCCGCTGACCACGATGGTGGTGCAGCCATGCCGCGGGCGAAATCCCAGGTGTGCTGTGTTCGTCCGTCGGCGGCGATATGTCCCACCGAGGCCCGCATCCAGGGGAAGGGTTCACCACGGGTGACGGCAAGGTCGCCGCGTGGCGAAGCCGTAACGTGCACGGGAGCAGCGGCGCGAGGATAACGGTTGTTCTCGCGCTGTACGTCGGCCCACACCAGCGATGGGTCGAGCACGGCGTAATCGGCGCCCGCTTCGAGCTTCATCCGGTCGCCGAGATGCACGCTGGTACGAGCCGGCTGGTCGCCATCAGCTTTCTTGAACGTCCACAGATCGATGTCTCCAGGGACCGGTGCAGAGCCCAGGTTGCTGACGGTGATCTCCGACTGGCTGTTGGCGTCGAGCGACAGATCTGCGAGATGGTCAGAGCGGACCCAATCGGCGAAATACGGCTCCAGGTCTTGCTGACTGACCTCCTGCATCACGTTTTGCAGATCGCGATCGGTGGCCTGTTGGAGCTTGAACCGCTCCAGGAATTGCCGCAGGCCGGAGAAGTAGACGTCGTCGCCGAGTTTCTGCCGCAGCATGAGCGCTACGTACGCGCCCTTGCGGTAGATCGTATCGCCGGCTGACGACTCGGCAAGGGCGTTGTCGAGCACGGACATCTGCGCGATCACGCCGTGGCGGGCCGGATCGAAGAACTCCTCGCTGCGGCGCCGCCGCAAGGCATCGGCGCCGAACTCGGCTTCGCTGGCGACCAGGCTGGAAAGCTCCGACAGCCCTTCGACCAGCCATTCCCCGCCGGTTCCTGGCGACAACCACTTTTCCGCCACCGTGCCGCCCCACCAGTTATGGGCGATTTCGTGCGCCGTGGCCGCGAAGCCGTAGTCTCCCGTCCGGAAGTAGCGAATGGACAATCCCATCAGGCCTGAGCCGTCGTTGAAGCCACGCCGGAGGTTGCGGTCGATGAACAGCGTGACGCGGTGAAAGCCGGAGGCGCCGTAACGTTGCTGCAGAATCCTGTCGGCATCGCTCATGAAGCCGAGCAGGCGCGTGGTGTCGAGTTGGATGTCGGGCGACAGGTACAGGCGGTAGGTGGTGCCGTCGACCTCTCTGGTGGTCATGCGGTATTGGCCGGCGACCAGGGCCAAGCCGGCGACCGGCCGCTCGCTCGTCCAGTGTGTCTGGCGCAAGTCGCCGCGTGGGAGGGGCTCGGCCTCCGCGCTGTTGTGCACGACGGTCATGGTGGCCGGTAGTGTGGCTGTAACCTCGGCGTTGAAGAAGCCCTGGAGGTCGCTGGGGTACCAAAATGAATCGACGTTGAGCAGCACCCGCTCTGGATTCAGGGAATTGGAGGCACCGCCAAACGTGCCGGTGATGGGTGCGCCGTCGTAGTCAAGAGTCAGCTGTACGGATCCACCTTTCGGAACGGGAGCGCCCACATCGACGATGGTGAGCAGCCACAGTTGGTAAATCGACGCCGGTCGCGAAGTCTTATCAGCACCGGCGACTCGCCCGCGGCGAATACGCAAGCCATCGTTCAGCAGAAAATAGAAACGCTGGCGAGAGTCTTCCAGGCTCTCGACAACGAGCGTCGCCCTCCCCATCAGCTGTCCTGCGGTTGGATTTACCTGGACGTCCAACGTGAGGTGTTGGGTGCGCTGCCCGGCAACCAGCTGCCCAACTCGTGCCGCGGCGAACCGTATCAGCGTCAAGCTCTTCCCGGTCACCGCGAGATATGCCGCGATGCTCGCACCAACGATGAGCAGCAACAGCAGAACGGCCAGGACGGAAACGACGTGCTTGATGACGCGCACGGCACCGCGGATTCGGGAGGTCATTGGAGCGGACCATACGGGTAGGACTGCGCTGCTGTCAATGTGCGGCGGTGTTTCCGGTGGTCAATTTGACTTTGGTCGATGACACCGTAGAATTGGGCGCGATCTCACATGGTTGAAATCTGCTGTTGGGCAAGATGTTGAAATCTCTGAGCGCCCTCTTGGGCCCCTACTGGCTGACCATTCGGGTGGTTGGAACGTTCGTTCTGCTGATCGCGTTGTTTTTTGTGCTCCTGACGTATAACCCGATCGTGAAGCGGATCGACATCGCCCAGATGCTGGCGCAGGTCAGTGCGTGGCTCAGCTGGCTGTTCTTGCGAGGCCTTGGCGCCATCATTGGTTTCCCGGTCCGCATCGACGGAACCAATCTAGCCTCCGGTGATTTCATCGTCGACGTCAGCCCAGCCTGTTCGGGGGCGGTGCCCAGCATGATCTATTTGGCGGCCGTGTTTGCCTTCCCGACAAGCCTGCGCGCGAAACTGATCGGCGCTGGAATGGGCGTGGGCATCATTCACGGGGTCAACGTGCTCCGCGTGGTTGCGCTCTTCATCGTCGGGCTGTTCTTCAAAGAGTACTTCCACGAAACTCACGTATACATTGCCCAGGCATTGGTGGTGGCGATCGCCGTGGCGACGTGGCTCTTCTGGGCGGGACGGTTCGCTGATGCGCCTGGGCATTAAACCCGCCGTCTTCCTGGCCCGGCTGCTGGTC
>DASVHW010000306.1 GCA_036382395.1 Candidatus Binatia bacterium
GGATGCACATCAGCACTGATATGCCCGCAGCAGCAGGAGGCAGCATGAGCGAAGGACGAGCGAGCAAGCTGGAACCGCTGCTGTTCTCCATCGGCGACTACTTCGCGGGGGCGATCACCGGCATGCTGACGGCGGCCGCCGTGCGTGGCGTGATCGGCCAGGAGATGGACATGGTGCTGGCGATGCTGATCGGGATGGTCGTCGGCATGTGCGTACACGTGGTCTTCGGGCTTGTCATTTCGCCGTTGCTGGGGCCCTTTCAGACGATGGTTCCCGGCAGTCTGATCGGCATGTACGGCGGGATGTTCTTCGCCATGCGGGACTCGATGCAGATGCGCTGGGTGTCCTTCAATCGCGCCGTCGTCGTGGGCGCCGTATTCGGGCTGTTCGTGACTGCGGCGGTGAAAGTCTATGACCGCGCACTGCGGATCACGACGAGTGAGACGTGAGGTGTAAATGAGCCGCACAGTACAGAGCAAATGGGACCGGGTGAGCCGACTCTACGATTTCACCGGCTGGGCCGATGAGCGGCGCTTTGGCGCCGCCAAGCGGCGGCTGTTCGCCGGCATGCAGGGGCGCTGTTTCATGGTGGCGGCGGGCACCGGCAACGACTTCCAGTTCTTCCCGCCGGGGCTGACCATCACGGCCGTCGATATCAGTCCGGGCATGATCGAGCGGGCCCGCGTGAAGGCGCGGCGTTACCAGGGCGCGTTGGACATCCAGTTGATGGACCTGACGGCACTCGAGTTTCCAGACGAGACCTTCGACACGGCCGTTACCTCCTGCACGTTGTGCTCGGTACCCGATCCGATCGCCGGCTTGCGCCAAGTGTACCGCTGCCTCAAACCGGGCGGGCGACTGCTGATGTTCGAGCACGTCCGCAGTCGCGTCGGGCCGATCGCGATCGCGCAAGATCTGATGACGCCGATCTCGCGCCGCTTCGGTCCCGACATGAACCGCGACACGGTGGGCAATCTCGTACGGGCTGGCTTCGAGCTGCGCCGCGAAGCCAACGTATACGTCGACGTGGTCAAGGCGATTGAAGCACGGCGGCCAGGGGCCGCATCGAATAAGGGAGGACAGGATGAAACGTATAGTCGGGATATTCTTCATGGTGACCGTCAGCAGCGCGCCCAGCAGTCGGATTCCGAGCGCCACTAGACAACGTCGACGCCGGTCGGAAGCAAGGTAGCCACCATGTGATCGCAAGATGTGGAATCCCAAACGTGGGTGGCTCGCAAGAACAAGAAGTGTGGCTTCCTGCAACCCAGCAAACGCTAGGCGTATTGTGCGGCAAGGTAGTTGGAAGTATTTATGAACCGCGGCTCCGCACGACCGTGCCCACAGCAATTACGCCGAAGGAGGAACGATGCCATGGGAGTTGAGCTGCCTAACCCAGATACGTTAGCGGTCCTTCGTGCGCTCGTATCGTTGAGCAGGCTCGACTGGCTGTACGCCGATCAATATCTGCATCGAGCCGGGCAGTTGCTCCCGAAGGTTTGTACACGTGAGCGCTACCTCGGTCTCCGGCAGGATCAGGAAAGTCTCCCGCGTCTGACCAAGGAACTCCGCCAGGCTACCGAACGAGGCGAGTGGCCAAAGGTGCGAGCCCTGGCGGAACAAGCCGCCGAAGCGCGCGGACGACTGCTTGCCGGCAGTCAGATCCTGCCCATTGCGGACGCAGTATACGGTCCCAGATTCATTCACACCGACGTTACCGCTCTGGCTTTGACGGGCGTCGTGCCGCAAGCGAGTGCGAACCTGAGCCAAGCACGCGACGCGGTGCTCGACCAACTCCGAACTGTGGGCCAACAGGACAAGGAGGGGAGTGCGTTCTACCATGCCAGGGTGGCGCACTTTGAACGCCTGCAGCTCATTAGTGGTGACAAGCCTGGCCCGGTAGTTGACAGCCCGGAGCTGCGAAAACGGATTCTCGAGGCGGTGGACGCAGGCGATTTCGCACGGGTGAAACAAGTAGCGGATTCGGTCGCCGCCGAGAGCGGCGGTTCCTCTGCTCGTCTCCGCGTGCCGCGGCCTGCGGCCGATCGGGTGAGAGACCTCGCCAGAGCGTTCCCTGAGCCCGCCGTCAGCCGCGCCTGCGAGTTGGGATTGGTGATGGAGACGCTGCAACCCGTTGGCGGTCTGAACGCCTACCTGGGCTGTGCTTGCGCTGACCGCGCGACCTTTCCGGAGCTGCCACTGACCGAACCGCACCCTGAGGCTGAAAGCTGTACGTGTGGACACCCCTGTCCGCCGGATGTCAGACCTGCCCTGCGGGACAATCTTGATTTCTTGATGGTTCACCCCTCCATCACTTCTGCCGGGACTCGCTACCTGCCTTGGTTTGGTCCGGAGACCCTGCTCGTAGAAACGTTCCCAGAAACCGATCCCGACGCTCGTACGGCGCTGCTACATGCTCTCGGCCTGTCACGGCGCCGTGGCCTTCCGCGCATGCTTGTCGAAGATGCGCTCCTCACGCATGGCTCCGATGTCTGCGTCGGCCTGGGCCTTGATCCGCTGGAGTACGTCGTCACTTGCATCCCGTTCGATGTCTACCTGCGTCTGGCGCCGAAGTACGGCTGGGGGCAACAGGAGTTCTGGACGCACGTCGATGGATATCAGGTCACACGCGACCTGCACTTATGGGCGTTGGTGGGAGGAAACGCGCGCTATGGCGGGCCAGACGACTTCTCGAGTGTACAACGGGACTACGACTCGGAGCGGTTGACGGCTCGTTTCGCGGTCCTGCGGCGCGAGCGCTTTCTCGTCCGGGAGACAGCGGGAGCTTGAGGACTCGATGACTGCATCGGTATCGAACCGTTCAGAGGGCAAGCAACGGAGTCGCGGGCCCCCGGTGACATCCGTGCAGTCGAGTTCTGTGGGCATTCGCAAGATTTACAGGAATATTGAGGGCAGAAGGAGGAAGCTATGAAACGGATACCGATCATTCTTTGTATGCTCACTTTCGGCGTTGCGCTGTTGGTGCTTTCGACAGGCCGCGCTGACGCTCAAGCCGACCTGGGTACGAAGATCGCTGCGGCGAAGACCGCGGCGGACCACGAAGCCATCGCCGCCGAGTTTGAGCAGGAGGCGATGGAGCTGCAGTCGAAAGCGACGTTGCACGGCGACATGGCCAAGCACTACGCCATGGAGCAATATGCACACACGACGAAACCGAACTTGAAAAAACACTGCGAGAATCTGAGCGCGGATCTGAAGAAGGCCGCCGAACAGGCCAGAGAGATGGCCAAGCTCCATCACGAGCTGGCG
>DASVHW010000307.1 GCA_036382395.1 Candidatus Binatia bacterium
GCTGGTTTCTCCGCGCTAAAACCACTCCTCGTCGAAGTCGAGTGCGGTCCGTTCGCTACTCTTCAGAATCTGCGCCGTGGCATGCAGGTACGGCAGTTCGTTGTTGAGGTAGAATCGCGCCGTGGCGAGCTTGCCCTTGTAGAAACGCTGGTCCGCGGCCCCAGCCCCTGCGTCGAGCGTCTTCTGGGCGACGATCGACTGCCAGAGGAACAGCCATGAGATGACCAGTCGCGAGAACATTCTAAGGTACGAAACTGCAGAGCCGATGTAGAGCTCGATGTCGCCTGCCATTGCAACCCCACCCAGATGCGTCGTGGTCTCGGCGACTTCGTTCAACGCCGCGGTGACTTTGCCTGCCAGGTCCTGCAGTGCCCCGATTTGCGATGCCTCCTCAGTGGTCTTGGAGATTTGGGCCAGTAGCGCTCTGAAGGCTTCGCCGCCCTTCATGACGACCTTGCGGCCGAGCAGGTCCATGGCCTGGATGCCGTTGGTGCCCTCGTAGATCGGAAACACCTTGCAGTCACGCAGCATCTGGGCCAGCGGGAACTCCTCGCTGAAGCCGTAGCCGCCGTAGCACTGAATGGCGAGCACGATCGAGTCGTAGGAAGCCTCCGAGCCATAGGCTTTGCCGACCGGCGTCAGAATACCCAGGATCGCCTCCGCCGCCATTCGCTCGGTCTCGTCCGGGCTGAACCGCTCCTTGTCGCCCAGGAAGGCGGCGTAGGCGAGCAGCGCGAACAAGCCCTCGGTTGTGGCCTTCTGAGCGAGCAGCATGCGCCTGACGTCGGAATGCTTGATGATAGGGACCTGCGGCGTCGTGGGATCCTTTTCCGTGATCTTGCGCCCCTGCAATCTCTCCCGCGCGTATTGCAGCGCATGCTGGTAGGCGTTGGATGCCAGACCGGTTGCCTGCAAGCCGGTGGCGATGCGGGCATGGTTCATGAGCTGGAACATGTATGCCAGGCCCCGGTTCGGTTCTCCCAGAAGCCAGCCGCGGCAGTCCCCGTTCTCACCGAAGCTCAGGGTGGCCGTCGCGTTCGCTCTGATACCCAGCTTATGCTCGAGTCCGGCGGTCACCACGTCGTTGAATTCGCCGATCGATGCATCCTCCTTGATGCGGTACTTGGGAACGATGAACAAGCTGATGCCCTTGACCCCGGGCGGTGCACCCGGAAGCTTGGCCAACACCGGGTGGATGATGTTCTCCGTCATGTCCTGGTCGCCGTTCGAGATGAAACACTTGGTGCCCGTGAGCAGATAGTAGTCGCCGTCGTTGGCTTTGACCGCAGTGGTCTTGACGTCGCTCAAAGAACTGCCGGCCTGGGGTTCGGTGAGGCACATGGTGCCGCCCCACTCACCCGCGTACAGCTTCTCCAAATAGGTCTTCTTCAGCTTGTCGTTGCCGAACGAATGGATCAGCCCCGCGGCGCCGAAGGTGCCGGCGATATACATGTTCGCGGCGGTATTTGCGGCATTGAACATGAGCGCCGTCGCTGCGCCCACGGCCGCGGGGAACTGTTGCCCGCCAAACTCGGCTGGGGCGGTCTCCCCATGCCAGCCGCCTTCTTTGTACGCCTGCCAGATCCTGTGCATGCATTCCGGAACGCGGGTTTTCTTGCTCTTGGTGTCGTACGTGACGCCGATTCTGTCCATTTCCGCATACGCCGGCCAGCAGACCTCGCGTGCCAGCTTGTAGGCGGCGTCCATGGCCGTATCGAACGTCTCTTTGGAATGGTCCCTGAAGTACTCATACTTGGTCAGGGTCTCGACGCCGAGCATCTCGTACAGGACAAATCGGATGTCGCGCACGTTTACCAGTGTGTCGCTCATCTTGCACTCCTCTTGTCGTGACCAGAACCGCGGCCCTGATCTCAAGCTCGTGATCTAGTTCCGCCGGCGGCTTCTCTGCTCTTTCCGGTCGAGGAACAAATATCCCGGCAAGTTTGCGAACCGCAGCAGTGGTTGCAACAGCGCCGGGAAAAACTTGACCGCAGCGGCTTTCACCACCCGCGGGTTATCGAGGTCGATGCGTTGCCCGGCTCGCTCCAGCGTGCAGTGCCTCGCTTGCAGGACGTTGAGGCACCAATCGGTGTCCGTACCGTAGGGCAGGGGAGTGACGTAGCCTCGTCCCGTCGGGAATGCGATCACCGGCGTGCGGTAGTGGCGGCCGCTGCG
>DASVHW010000308.1 GCA_036382395.1 Candidatus Binatia bacterium
GCCGCGGACGGTGACGTGCTGTTGGCCGCGAGGCGTATCGATAGTGAGCCCGTCGCCGAGCTTCAGGCCGCGCCGGTCGGCAAACGCGTGCGGGATGACGATGGCATCCGCGAGAAAGAGCTTCGGGTCGTCGAGCCCACGTTCCTCGTCCCGCAGCTCGTACACCGCCACCGCCTCCTTGTTGGCGATGTCCATGCCCTGAACCGTGAGCAGCTCGCCGCTGTCGTCCGCCATGAACGCCGTGCCGCTCACCACCGGCACGGTGAGCTCGACGCCCGGCACCGCGGAAATCGTCTTCACAACGTCCTCGGGAAAGAGGGCGCCTTCACCTGCGCTCACTTGCAGGGCGGCACGCCCGGCGACGGTATCGATGATCTTCACGAAGGCGCGCAGCGTCTCACGGCCCGCGAGATCATCGGCAGCGACCTGCGCGACGCCACAAGCAAGGGCGAAAACCGTCAATGCCAGCCGCGCATAGTGTCCGCGCAAGAAGCGGCGCGGCATCCGAAAGCTGTCGGCGATCATGCTCGCGGCATCTCAGGTCCGATCAGTCGGCACCCGGATGCACCAGGTAATCCTCTGTGAAAACCTGTGCCGGGATTTCGCTCCCAACGCTCCGCTTGGTCACCAGGAGCAGTGTGCATTCTTTCAGCTGCAGATCACGCATCTCGGCCAAATCCGCCCGGCGCACCCCAGGTGCCACCTCGTGGATCTCGGTGTTGCGCAGCACTTTCCACACGCTTCCTTGGCTGTCGTAAAACTCTATCTTCAGGGGAAAGAGCCACTCTTTGTCCACCCAGATCTTGCGGCTGCTGTAGGCGGACTCCGTGCCCGCCTTCGGCGTGGCAACGATTACGTCCGCGGCTCGGCCGTCGACTGGCTCGGCCGCCACGATCTTGTACGTAAACCGATCGGTGCGCTCGCCGGCCAGCTCGCGCACGTCCTCATAGAGCAGATCAGTGCCCGCCAACCGCTGCTTGCTGCTCACCGGGATGCGCCGCACGGCGCGGTAGCCTGGCATGAACAGCCACATGTCGTCCTGGGCGCCGGCGGTCTGCCGCCAGACGAGCAGGCCCAAGCCCGCATCATCGGCCGGCAGTGAGAACAGCAAATGGATCTTGTCGTGCCCGTCCGGCGCGTAGAGCACGTGGCGGACGGCGCGCTTGTGGATCACCCCGGATCGCGCCTCGCGCGCCATGGCTTCGGTCTCCGCGCGCGAAAAGCCAGCCGCCTGCGGCGCACTCACGATGAGGATCTCACTCTCCTCCCTCTCGGTGTTCACACGGCGGTATCGCCCCCAGGTCTCTGTGACGAGCCCCAAGCCGTCCTGCTCGGCGTCAGCAACCGAGCCGGCGCACCACAGCAGAGCGACAAACACAAACGGTAAATAGCGGAGGCGCACCATGGCGATCAGCGGAGCCGTGGGCCAAAGGGCGGCGGCGAATACAAGCGCCAGAGAACTGCTCGCCATGGTTGGAGTGGCTGGAGTTGGCCAGCACGCTCGCGCCCCTCAAGGTGTTCTCTTTTCCCCACGTTTATGAAAGCAGATTCCCATGAAGAAACTTCTGGTGGCAAACCGAGGCGAGATTGCCGTGCGGATCATGCACGCGGCGGCGGAGCTGGGCATCCGCACCGTCGCAGTGTTCTCGGAGGACGACGCCCGCTCGCTCCATACGCGTAGGGCGGACGAGGCTTGCCCCCTGCACGGCGTGGGGGCCGCCGCCTACCTCGACGCGACGCAGATCCTCGCCGTTGCCCAGGCACGCGGCTGCGACGCCGTCCACCCGGGCTATGGCTTTCTCAGTGAGAACGCCGCGTTTGCTCGGCGCGCTGCCGCGGAAGGCATCACCTTTGTTGGGCCGCATCCCGAGACGCTGGAGATCTTTGGTGACAAGACCCAGGCGCGGGCGCTGGCAGAGCGCTGCGGGGTGCCAGTGCTGAGGGGCACAGCGGACACGGTGACGGTAGAGCAGGCCAAGAACTTTCTCTCGTCGCTGGGAGATGGCGGCGCCATGATGATCAAGGCAGTCGCGGGTGGTGGCGGCCGTGGCATGCGGGTGGTGCGTCGTCCCGAGGAGATCGACGACGCCTATGCGCGCTGTCAGTCGGAGGCGCTCCAGGCCTTCGGGAACGGCAAGGTGTATGTGGAGCAGCTCATGGCTCGCGCCCGGCACATTGAAGTGCAGATCATCGGCGACGGGTCTGGCAGTGTCAGCCATCTTGGCGAGCGGGAATGCAGTATCCAGAGGCGGCATCAAAAGCTCGTCGAGATCGCGCCCTGCCCCAGCTTGTCACCAGGCTTGCGCGCACGCCTCACCGCGGATGCTGTCCGGATGGCCGAGACGGTGCGTTTCCACAACGCCGGTACGTTCGAATTTCTGGTCGCCGCCGATGCCATGGGTGAAGATTCCCCCTCCGTACCTTCTCCGAATGTAGGGGCGCAGCATGCTGCGCCGCTACGGGAGCACGCGGAAAATACGGCATACCAAGCCAGTGGCCGGTCAGTTATCGACAGTCCACCAATCAGGGGGCTGGGGGGAGGTCCGCCTTACGCATTCATCGAGGCCAACCCGAGGTTGCAGGTCGAGCACACGGTCACGGAAGAAGTGCTGGGCATTGACCTCGTACGGATCCAGCTCCAGCTGGCCGCTGGCCGCTCGCTGGCGGAGCTGAGCCTGCTGCAGGCGGATGTGCCGATACCGCGAGGGTTCGCGGTGCAGGCCCGCATCAACACCGAGACGATGGATGCCAACGGCATGGCTCGACCTAGCGGTGGAACCCTGGTGGCATTCGAGGTGCCGTCGGGTCACGGGGTGCGGACGGATACCTGCGGCTATGTCGGCTATCAGACCAATCCCAACTTCGACTCCCTGGTTGCCAAGCTCATTGGCCATTCGACCTCGCCGCGCTTCGGCGATGCGGTCGGGCGAACGTATCGCGCCCTGGGGGAGTTCGCGATCGAGGGTGTGCGCACCAACATTCCGTTCCTGCAGCGGCTGCTGCGGCACCCGGAATTCGTGGCCAATCGTATCCATACCCGCTTTGTGGAAGACCACATTACCGAGCTGGTCGCGCCTGACGACCTCCCCCCGCCCTCGGTCTCTCACCCCTTCCTTACCAAGGAGCGACATCCCTCTCACCCCATCCTTACCAAGGAGGGGGCTGGGGGGAGGTCGCTTGCCGGCGCCAAGATCGATCCAACCGACCCGCTCGCCGTCCTGCATTACGGAAAGAGTGAAGCCGCCGGGCCGGTGATAGTCGAGGGTCGAGCGGGCGAGGCGGCCGGGCTGGAAGACACCGTCGTGATGCACGCGCCCATGCAGGGTACGATCGTCAGTATGGCCGTGTCCGAGGGCGAGACCGTACGTCAGGGTCAGCCGGTTCTGGTCATGACCGCAATGAAGATGGAACATGTCGTCGAGGCCCCGGCCAGCGGTGTGGTGCGACGCATCGGGGTGGCGGAAGGCGACACTGTGCCCGAGGGACATGCCCTCGTCTTCATCGAGGTGCGCGATGTAGAGCTGTCAGACGCGGAGGAATCGACGCCCGCTGACTTGAACTCCGTGCGTGCCGATCTCGCCGAGGTACACCAGCGCCACGCCGTCACGCTTGATGCCGCGCGGTCGGACGCTGTAGCGCGGCGCAGGAAGACGGGCCAGCGCACCGCGCGCGAGAACGTATCCGACCTCTGTGATCCGGGAACATTCGTAGAGTACGGTGCGCTGGCGATCGCAGCGCAGCGGCAGCGGCGCTCGGTCGAGGACCTGATCGAGCGCACGCCAGCCGACGGGCTGATCGCCGGCATCGGCCGCGTCAACGGACACCTGTTCGGCGAGACCAAGGCGCAGTGCGCCGTCCTGTCATACGACTACACCGTGTTGGCGGGCACCCAGGGGTTCCAGAACCACCGGAAGAAAGATCGGATGTTCGAGTTGGCCGAGCGGTTGCGCATCCCGGTGGTGTTCTTCACCGAAGGCGGTGGCGGGCGCCCGGGAGACGTCGATGCGCCCGCGGTGGCGAGCCTGGACTGCATGGCGTTTCATCTCTTTGGCAAGCTCAGCGGACTGGTGCCGCTGATCGGCATCAACTCCGGCCGATGTTTTGCGGGTAACGCAGCCTTACTCGGTTGTTGTGACGTAATCATTGCGACGGACAACTCCAACATCGGCATGGGTGGCCCGGCGATGATCGAAGGCGGCGGGCTGGGCGTCTTCCGTCCGGAAGAGGTGGGTCCGATGGGCGTGCAGGTGCCCAACGGCGTCGTCGACATTGCGGTGGCCGACGAGGCCGAGGCGGTGCGCGTGGCGAAGCAATATCTCTCCTATTTTCAGGGGCCCATCACGCAGTGGGAGTCTGCTGACCAACGGTTGCTGCGCGGCATCATCCCGGAGAATCGGCTGCGGGTCTACGAAGTGCGGTCGGTCATCGAGACGTTGGCGGACACTGGTTCGGTGCTTGAGCTGCGCCGGCATTTCGGCCTCGGCATGGTGACCGCCTTCATTAGAATAGAGGGCCGGCCATTGGGGGTGATCGCCAACAACCCGAAGCATCTTGCCGGCGCCATCGATACTCCCGGCGCGGACAAGGCCGCCCGGTTCATGCAGCTGTGCGACGCCTTCGACATCCCGATTCTGTTCCTGTGCGACACCCCCGGCATCATGGTCGGTCCGGAGGTGGAGAAGACGGCGTTGGTGCGGCACTGTTGCCGGATGTTTGTGATCGGTGCGAACTTGAGCGTACCGTTCTTCACCATCGTGCTGCGCAAGGGCTACGGGCTGGGGGCGCAAGCCATGGGCGGCGGCAGCCACAAGGCGCCGCTGTTCACGGTCTCGTGGCCCACCGGTGAGTTCGGCGGCATGGGCCTCGAAGGCGCGGTGAAGCTCGGCTTCCGCAAAGAGCTGGCGGCGGTCGAAGATCCCGAAGAGCGCAAGCAGTTGTTCGAGCACATCGTGACGCGGGCCTACGAACACGGCAAAGCGCTGAGCACCGCCACCTACTTCGAGATCGACGACGTGATCGACCCGGCCGAGTCGCGCCAATGGATCACCAGTTTACTGCGTTCGGCCCCGCCGCCGGCGCGGACGCACAAGAAGCGGCCGTGTGTCGATACGTGGTGAGCGGAAGCTCTCAGCGCTCTGCCGTCAGCGGTCAGCTCAACGTGTCAGTCGAGTTTATTCGCCGCACAGCTGCATTCTTCCACGGCCGCGGGCAGCGGGCGGCGGTGGTCACCGACTCCAGTCGGTCAACGTGAGCTGAACGCCTTCGATCTGCGTCATCGGAAAGAAGTCGCGACGATTGCGCGTCACCAGCGGCAGGGTAAATGCGCTCGCGGTCGCTGCAATCAGGATATCCCCGAGCGCGTGGCGTGCCCGCTTGCTGAGGGCAGCCCAGACTCTGGCGGCGTGATCGGCGACCACTTCGTCGACCGGCAGGACCCTGCACGTCGCAACGAGGGCCTGGAACCTGCTGAGGTGCTCTTCGAACGGCTTCCCATTCCGAATCGCTTCGCGGTAGCCGCGCAGGCGCTCGAAGACGCTGATGGCGGTGATGGTGAGGGCCCCGTGCTCTGAAAGGTACTCCGCTGCGCGGGCGCGTACTCTC
>DASVHW010000309.1 GCA_036382395.1 Candidatus Binatia bacterium
TCGGGATCGGTTGCAAGCGCGCTGCGTAGCGCGGCCAGGATCAAGCGCAAAAGAATCCTCAGCCAGGCGAGGATGCGTCGGAAGTTGTAGCCGACGGCGGTGAGGATGGCGTTGGCGGCATCGCCGGCGGTTCCCTTGAGATAGCAGCGGCCGAGATGGCCTTCGGCCTTCATGTGGCCGATCACGGGCTCGATGGCGGAGCGGCGTCGCAACTCGCGTTTGATGGCGCCGAACACGCCGCGCTTCTGGCCGGAGATGAAGACGCGGTGTGGTTTTTGCGCATCGTGGCCGCGGTATCCCTTGTCGACATAGGCGCGCTCGATCTCGCGCCCGGTGAGCCTCTCGGTGTCCTCGATAACCGCGCGCAGCGTGTGGCCATCATACGGATTGCCGGGCAGCGCCGTGGCGTGCAGCACGAACTGACCGCCCGGGGCACGGGCGTTGGTGGTGACGATGGAGACCTTGACGCCGAACTCATAGGGCGCGCTGGCTTTGCCTTTGCCGATGCATTCGACCTCGGGAGCATGGAAGGAATACAGCTTCCAGCCGCGCTGGCGCTGCTGCTGTGAGCGGATCTGGGAGGCGCGCGCGAGCGGCCAAGTAAACGCCTCTTCGCGTTCTGCGTGGCCGGCGATCTTGCGCCGGACGTCGCGGATGATGCGGCCAAGCCGCGTGCGCAGGATGCGCAACTGCCGGCGATGGCGGTTGAACTGCTTGGCGTGGGCATAGCGCCCCGCCATCATCGCCGCATGCTTGGCGATGCGCAGGTAGGATTGCCGCAGCCGCACGCCATGCTTCCTGGCCAGGCGGTTGAGGCCCTTGATCGCCGCGTGCAGCAGCTTGGCATCGGTCGGGAAGCTGATGTTCTTGGGCTGCACCGTGGTGTCCACCGTGACCCGCGCCAGGTCCTTCGTGCGCAGCGCGCCGCTGGCATGCGCCACCCGCAGGCTCTCGGCCAGCAGCAGCTCAAGCTTATCGCCCAGCCGCTTGCGCCAGTGGCTGAGGTCCGAGCGCTCGTGCAGGAAGCTGTGCTGGAAGAACTCTTCCCCGGTGAAGTGCTGGAAATACGGGTCATGGACCCAGCGCTCGCACACGCCTTCATCGGACAGCCCGTAAATGTGCTTGAGCAAAAGGAGCCCGATCACAAACCGGGTCTCAACCCCGGGCCGGCCCTGGTCGCTGTAGAGCGGAGCGATCTCGCCGTCGATCCACGCCCAGTCGATCTTGCCCGCGAGCGCCACCAGCTCGTGCTTCATGTTGATGATCTGCTCGAGCCTGGCCCGGAACAGATCGCCTGATCCCGTCGTCGCGTGTTGCTTCGGCCGCATCGTTCCCTCCGATGCAGCCACAGAATCATGCTTCGCGGCCGAAGGGAATCTGGAGGGTTCTGTGAGGTCGCGTGGCACAGCGTGGCCCGAATTGCAGGCTCGATCACGACCTCATAGAAGCCGGATTGAACGAAGGCGCGGGAGGCTTTGCGCAGTTGCGCGGCTATGGGGATTGTTCGAGGTCGTGACGCTCGATCGGCTGGCCGCGGGCCGAAAGCGAAGAAGGGATGCGTGCGCGTCGGCTATTATTGAGGACATGGCGCGCTTCGTTTGCAGTCGCGATGATTGATCTGCCCCACCGAACGGTTGGTATCCGACACGATGACAATGCACGTTCGACACCGTCTGCGATGATCGAGACGGTTGGATTGAAGTGACGCATGATGATCGTGGTGCATATCGGCATGGATGGGCTCACGAGGTGTCGCACCAGAACGATGACGTGCGAGTGCCAGTACGATCGAAGCTGTGAGTGAACCGGATAATGACGCGCATCACACCACCGCAGTGGGGACAGGCAGGAACGTCGGCACTGCTCTGATGGGTCGAGTTCGAGGATGCCGGCTCGACATTCTTTGGCGCAGGCTGCTCACCGTGATCGGCGAGAAGAGAGCGGCAGAGGGCGAACTTGGCTGCACGGTGGCCGTTGGCCATGAAGCCGAAGTGGCGAATGCGATGGAAGCTGTCAGGCAAGGCGTGAAGGAGGAAGCGGCGAATGAACTCGGAGGCCTTGAGCTTCATGACCTTGGTGATGCCGCCCTGACGGTAATCCTTCCATCTAAAGGCGACATGGTCGTTGTCGAGGGCGACGAGGCGGCTGTTGGCAATAGCGACGCGGTGAGTGTAACGCCCGAGATAGGCGAGAACCTGGGCAGGTCCGCCGAACGGCTTTTTGGCATAGACGACCCAGTCGACGTGCCGCATGGCGGTGAGATGGGTGGCGAAGGCCGTGGGCTCGGCGAGATGCGCCAGATCGCCGAAGAAGCCTAGGGCGCCGGCGTTGAAGGCAGCCTTCAGACGTTCGAGAAACAGGCGTCTGAAGAGCCGGGAGAGCGGCTTGACGGGCAGGAAGAAGGTCGCCCGGCCTGCCACCCACCGCGCGCCGTCGGAGGAGAGGCCGCCGCCTGGAACGACGCAATGGACATGGGGATGATGCGTCAATGCCTGACCCCAGGTGTGCAGGACGGCGACGACGCCGATCTCGGCACCGAGCCTGCGCGGGTTCGAGGCGAGCGTCATCATCGCCTCGGCGGCCGCCTTGAACAGGATGGCGTAGACAGCGGCCTTGTTCTGGAAGGCGATCATTGCGATCGGCGCCGGCAGCGTGAAGACGACGTGGAAGTAGGGAACCGGAAGAAGTTCGGCCTCGCGCGCGGCGAGCCAAGCTGCGCGGGCCGGTCCTTGGCACTTCGGACAGTGCCGGTTGCGGCAGGAGTTGTAGGCGATCCGCATCATGCCACAGTCGTCGCAGGCCTCGACGTGACCGCCGAGCGCCCCCGTACGGCATGCGGTGATTGCGCTCATCACGCGCCGTTCGACACGGCCGAGATGGCCGGCGTGCGCATGGCGATAAGCATCGCCATGGCGGCGCAGGACATCGGCGATCTCGATGACGGGTCCGTTCGAACGAAAGTCGGCGCGGGCCACGGCCCGCGTCTCAACGTTCCTTCACCCGGGCGGCATTACCTCAAGCGACAGACGATCGAGCGGGCTCTGCGTCGCCCGGATCGTATGGGTGGCAACTTGGGTGTAGCGCGCCGTCGACGACAGATTGTTATGCCCGAGCAGGACCTGGATGATCCGGATATCGGTTCCGTTCTCCAGAAGGTGCGT
>DASVHW010000310.1 GCA_036382395.1 Candidatus Binatia bacterium
GTCCGCCGCATCGAATTCAAGGGCAATACCACCACCCGCGACAAGGTCATCCGCCGCGAATTGGCGCTGGATGAAGGCAGCCTTTACAACTCCAGGGCCTGGGAGATCAGCCTTCTCCGCCTCAACCAGTTGCAGTACTTCGAGGCCCTCAAGCCGGAGCAGGACTCGGAAATCAAGCAGGACAATCAGAACGCAACCGTGGATATCTCGCTCAAGGTGAAGGAGAAGGGCAAGAACAGCATCGGACTGAGCGGCGGCGTCAGCGGCCTGGCCGGTTCCTTCATCGGCCTCAACTACGAAACCAATAATTTCCTCGGTTTGGGCGAAACGCTCTCGGTCAATGCCAGCTTCGGCAGCCGCCAGCGCAACATCATGTTCGGCTTTACCGAGCCCTACATGTTCGACCGTCCGCTGAACGTCGGCTTCACCGTCTTCACCCAGAAGTACAACTACAACCAGGCCCAGCAATTATCGATCCAAGCCGGCCAGCAGCTCAATCTGTCCGAAAGCGTGCTGCAATCGCTGCAGAACTTCAGCCAGTCCCGAATCGGTTTCACGGTGTCCAGCAGCTATCCGCTGCGCCGCAGCTTCAAGCGCGTCGGCCTCACGTACTCCTTCGACATCTCGACCTTGTCGGTTTTCAGTACCATCTCCCAGCTCTATTTCCAGGAGCTGAACTTCCGCAACATCTCCGGCCCCGACTCGCTTAAGGGTGTGGTCACCAGCAAGCTCATCCCCAGTTTCACCATGAATACAATCAACAACCCGCAGCACCCGACCTCCGGGCGCAGCCTGTTCCTGGGCGGCGATTTTGCGGGCTTGGGCGGGAACGTCAGCTATGTTCGCCCCGTGGCCGACTACAAGCACTGGTTCCCGATGAAGGGCATCCACTTCAACCGCGAAGGCCACCAGGCGCTCGGCGTGCATCTTTCCGGTTCCTGGGTCACTGGCTACGCGGGCAAGGTCGTGCCCCCGTTCGAACGCTTCTTCATGGGCGGCGACACCGATCTGCGCGGCTTCGATATCCGCTCGCTTTCGCCCGTGGCTTTTTTCGTGGAGAGAATTGACTTCCCGCTTGTCAACCCCAGCGGCATCCCTGTCCCCAAGGACCCGAACAACTCGCGCGCAGGAAGCGTCACCGTGCCGTTGCCGGTGTACCGCATTATCTTCCCCGGCGGCGATACCCAGGCCTTCGCCAACGTCGAGTACCGCATCCCCATCGTCGGCCCTGTCACGTTGGCGCCGTTCATGGACATCGGCTTCGACGGCATTAGCCGCCCCGGACAGTTGCAGGTCAACCCGACCCAGCTCAATACGCTCAATACCACCGCGTTCGGCTGTCCTATTCTCGGCTCCGACGGGATCTGCGGCGGCGGAACGATGATGAACTTCAATAAGAACATCAAGATCGTCGGCGCCTCGAACTGGCAACCGCGCATGTCCGCCGGCCTCGAGCTGCAGGTGCTCATGCCCGTGGTCAATGCCCCGTTCCGCATCTACTACGCTTACAACCCGCTCCGCATGAACACTTTTGCCAACACCCCCAACCTGATAACGCGCAAGATGTTCCCTGACGGCGGCATAGGCGACTACAGCTACAGCCAGGCCCTCGCCGCATATGCCCCGAGTTGGCAGTTGAAGGAGCCTCAGAAAACGTTCCGCTTCACCGTCGCCACCACGTTCTAGTGAAAACAGGCTTTCGGCCTTGGGTATTAGGCATTAGCGAATTCATTCGCCAACCCAGGTCCTTCTTATGCCTAAAGCCAATTATTCAAAGCCTGCTACGTGCGATATATCTGCCACACCTGATATAATGCAAGCATCCGCAACCCTGAAACATCCGACTTGGCGTAGTCCCGTTTTGGAGTTTCTCGGAAGTATTCGGAAAATCCAAAGGAGTCAAAGAACCACCCATGACACGCAAGCTCATCAGATTTATTCTGCCCGTTGCGCTACTCGCCGTGAGCGCCTTCGCACAGAACGGTACTGCCACCGTGCCCGCTCCGCAGACCGGTGCCAATAAGATCGGCATCATCAACATTCAGGAAGCCATCCTCGCCTCCAACGAGGGTCAGCGTGACCTCAACGCTCTGCAAAAGAAGTTCGAGCCCACGCAGAACGAACTCAACGCCCTCAACAAGGAAATCGATTCCCTGAAAACGCAGCTCCAGACGCAGGGCGACAAGATGAACGAGGAGGCCCGCAACAGCCTCGTCAAGAACATCGAGAACAAGCAGAAAACTCTGCAGCGCCGGGCCGAAGATGCCCAGAGCGACTTCCAGAGTCAGCAGGGCGAGGTTGCCAACCGCATCGGTGTCAAGATCATGGAAGTCGTTGACAAGTACGCCAAGCAGAACGGCTACACCATGGTCCTCGATGTCTCCAGTCCGCAGAGCCCAGTCCTCTGGGCCCTCCCCAACACCAACGTGACCAAGGACATCGTGGATGCGTATAACGCCCGGTCCGGCGTTGCCGCTCCGGTAGGCGCGACTGGCCAGGCCGCCACGCCTCCGTCGGCTCCGCGTCCGCAGACGCCGCGTCCGGCAGGTTCCACCACCGCGCCCAGGCCGACGACTCCGAAGCAGTAGTTCCACCGCGGATTACGCCAACGGCCGCTCGGTTTTTCCGGGCGACCTTTTGCTTTTCCAGCGCGGCTTTTAGCCTGCGCGCACCCGTAGCACGGGAACTGCCCGGTGAACCATCCGACATTGCATCTTCGCATTTGCATACGTCGGATCGCCGACTGGGGTAATCCGTTGGCACTGGCCTCGAAAGAAATCCGCAGCCCTGTGGATAAGCTTGTGCATATCACGGGTGCGGAACCAGAAAGGACACTTCCGGCAGCCACTTACACAGTTTGCCTACTTCCTGCGACAGTTCGCAACCCGATAGGTTTCATTGCCTTAAGGCCTCCGCAAAATCGGTACGCAGGGCCGGAGACGGTATCCGTTTTTGTTGTCTACCTTTCGGTAGTTTTGCACACACCCCGGATCGACCCTGCTAGAAAAGTTAACCGATGGTTAAGCAGGTGGGATGCCCGAACGGGTTCGCCTGGACGCCGCAAAGGCCCGCTGGACGTGTAAGAAAGCTATGCCACAGCCCACTTCGAAACGCACCAGCCGGCGCCGTACTCTCGTCGGGTGAGAGCCGGAAAATTACTTTCTAGATAACAGCCTGGGAAAGGCAATTCCCGTGCTAATCGTCTTCGCCGACGCGCAGCACGGCCAGGAAAGCTTCCTGTGGAATGTCCACTCTCCCGATTCTCTTCATGCGCTTCTTACCTTCTTTTTGTTTTTCGAGCAGCTTGCGCTTGCGCGAGATGTCGCCGCCGTAGCATTTCGCGATCACGTTTTTCCGGATCGCCGTAACTGTTTCGCGCGAGATGATCTTCGCCCCGATCGCCGCCTGGATCGCCACCTCGAACATCTGCCGCGGGATCAGTTGGCGCATCTTCGACACCAGCGCCCGCCCGCGCTCGTAGGCGAAGTCCTTGTGTACGATGATCGACAGCGCGTCCACCGGGTCTCCCGACACCAGGATGTCCAACTTAGACATCGGCGACTCCCAGTAACCGGCGAGGTGGTAGTCCAGCGATGCGTACCCGCGCGATACGGTCTTCAGCTTGTCGTAGAAATCGAGCACGATCTCGTTCAGCGGCAGTTCGTAGGTCAGCATCACGCGATTCGAGGTGACGTACTCAAAGCTCTTCTGCTTGCCGCGCTTATCTTCCACCAGCTTCAGGATCCCTCCCACGTACTCTTCCTGGGTCAGGATCATGGCCATGATCACCGGCTCTTCGATTTTTGCGATCTCTCCCGCCGGCGGCCACTTCGAAGGGTTGTCCACTTCCCCCACCGTGCCGTCCGTACGCGTGATCCGATAGCGCACGCTCGGCGCCGTCGTAATCAGGTTCAGGTTGTACTCGCGCTCCAACCGTTCCTGGATGATCTCCATGTGTAGCAGCCCGAGAAATCCGCAACGGAAGCCGAATCCCAGCGCCGTCGAGCTCTCCGGCTCGAAAAAGAACGACGAATCGTTCAGCCGCAGTTTTTCCAGCGCCTCGCGCAGCATGGTGTGCTCGTGCGCGTCCACCGTGTAGAGCCCGGCAAACACCATCGGCTTCAGCTCTTCGAAGCCGGGCAGCGGCTCGATCGCGGGATTGTTGTCGTCGGTGATGGTGTCGCCGATCTTGGCGTCGGAAACGGTCTTCATGTTGGCGATGATGAACCCGACTTCACCCGCGCTCAGCGAATCCACTTCCACCGGCTTGGG
>DASVHW010000311.1 GCA_036382395.1 Candidatus Binatia bacterium
TCGCGATCGACCAGTACGAGATGGTCCGTGTGCGTGATCAGATCGCCGCCGCTGTCGTTTTCCCCTCCCGCACCACCTAGAATGGAATCTTGTCCAGCGCCATGACGATCAGCACCGCCGGCAGGTAGAGCAGCGAGGCGAGCAGAAGCTGGCGAGCTGCCGGTGCCGTGCGTGAGACAGCGAAGGCGACGGCATAACCGAGAAATACTATTCCAAAAACCAGCGCGGCAACGAAGTAGGCAGGGCCGGCGAGGCCGACCAACGTGGGCAGCATGCCGACCGGCAACAGCGCGATGCAGTTGATCACGATCTGGCGTCCGGTACTCCTGCCGTCTGGCTCCACGATTGGCAGGAAGCGGATACCGGCCCGGACGTAGTCGTCCCGGTACAGCCGCGCGATCGCCAGCGAGTGTGGCAGCTGCCACAGAAACAAGATGGCGAAGAGGATCCAGGCCTCGATGCCGAAGCCGTCGTGGGCAGCGACCCATCCGGTGACTGGGGGCAAAGCACCCGGCACCGCGCCCACAAGGCTACACAGTGAAGTCTTCCGTTTCAGCGGTGTGTACAAGCACAGGTAGCTGACGGAGGTCGCTGCGGTCACCGCCGCGCTGAGCAAGTTTACGCCGACCGCCAGATACAGAATCCCGGCAAGCGTGATGGCGCTGCCGAAAATCAGGGCTTCGGCGGGCTGCAGTCGGCCGTCCGGCAACGGCCGCAAGCGCGTTCGCTGCATCCGGGCGTCGACGTCGCGTTCAAGGAACTGATTCAGCGCCAGGGTGCCGCCGGCGGCCAACGCCGTCCCGATCAGCGTGCGCAGGAGCTGCGAGTAATCCACCGCAGCGCGTGTGCCGAGATAGAACCCGACGTAGGTGGTCACGAGCACCATCATCACGACCCGTGGTTTTGCCAAGGCGAGGAAATCCATGGCGCGCCGCTGCACGCGGGTGAGATCGAGTTCCAGTGTCTGCGGCTGCGGAATCATGCGGTCACTTGTTGGCTCTGTCTCAGCGGCGAAAACGACGAAGACGGCGGCGTCGTCAGCTCACTATTTCTGTCAGTCGTCCCACCGAAGCGCAAGAGACGGAGTGTGAGACCGCGAAGCTGGCAAGCCTCCGTGCCCCACCGGTCGATGTTCAATGCGTGGCCGTTTGTTGGCCACCGCCATCCTCATCCTCGTCCGGTTGCTGGCGTTTCAGTAATCGATCGCGTCTCATCGCCGTTACTCGCGTGGCATGGCTCACGAGTGACCCGTCACCTCGAAGCCCTGTGCTCCAAGAAGCGGCCGACGAAGAAGATCACCACGCCGACCGTCATCAGTTTCAACTCACTTCCGGTGCCGTGCTCCTCCGTGAGTCCAGTAAAGAGCGCGTAGGCAACGTCGGCGAAGCCCAGCGCCTGTATCAGTTTGGCCGCATGGAACATCGAAGCCGGACGCAGGTATCTCGGGCTGATGAACTGGTGGAACTCGCCGCGCCAGCCACGGCTTAGCGTGTCGTCGGTTCGGAGCCGGCGAACTGCACCGGAATCCGCTTCGCGCCGCGTTGCACCGACAGGCGCGCTGCCGCGCTGTTCGGCATCGTCTGCAGGCGCTGGGTGAGATCGCCCACCCCGGTCACCGCGGTACCATTCATCTCCAGAATGACGTCGCCGCGCTGCAATCCCTGCGGGGCATCACTGGCCACGTCGGCAACGATGACTCCCTGACCGGCAGGCACATTGAAATATGCGGCCAGCTCGGCGGTCAGGTTTTGCACGGTGACGCCTGAGAATTTCGCCGTGCTCGCGGTCGGTACGTAATGCGCCAGGTCAATCGCTGACTCGCTTTTCATCAAGACCCGCGTGACAAAAATAGGCTTATGGAAGCGCACGGCTAACGCGATCGCGTCGCTCGGCCGGCTGTCGACCTGCAGCTCATGCCGCCCCACGTGCAGGAAGATCCGGGCAAAGTACGTGCTGTCTTTCACCTCCTGAATCAAGACCTTCTGGAACTCCACGCCGGCGCCGTCGAGGATCTGTTTGACCAAGTCGTGCGTCATCGGCCGGGGCGGGTTGATTCCTTGCAACTGCATGACGATCGCTTGCGCTTCCGCCGGTCCGATCCAAATCGGCAGCGCCACCTTCCGATCATGGTCCCGCAGGACGACTACCGGAGCATGCAACGCGCTGTCGAAGCCGACGCTCCCGATCTCCACCTCGACGTCACTCTTGTCTGGGCTGCGACACGCCGCCACGCTGAACGCGCCAAGCACCAACAGGGCCGAGACACGCAACCGGCGGCTGCGAACTACGTGGATCACTTCACGTCCTCAACGCCGAACTTCTACGCTGAGTGTACGGCGCCCCGCCCCCCAATTCAACTACCCTTGTCTCGTTCTCTCGGGGGGGCCGCAGGTTCGCTGCCAAGCGTCGTTCGACACCGCTCAGGTCCGCGAACTGAGGGCCCGGCCGAACCAGACGCTCGCGTCCTTTCTGGCCGGCCGTGACCGTGATGAAACCCACTTCCGTGTAACGGCTGATGGCATTGCCGATGCTGACTGCGGAGTTGCCTTCCGGCCGGCGCACATCGCCTAGTAGCAAACCGGTTGCGTACCGTCGGCGTGCCGCCTCCAGCAAAGATCTTTGTGTCAGTCCCGCTGCTTTCAGCTGCATCAACGCCTGTGCGGTGATCCAGTAGGCCTCGCAGAAGTTGTCGAGGATGCCGGCGGTGGTGCGGATCAGCGGGTGCTCCGGATCGGCTACGTCACCGTCGCCGGAGCGAATCGCCCCTTGAGCGCGGAAATATTCGAGCAGCCGCCCCAATTCGACCGCCACCGCCTCCCGCTCAGGCAAGGCAAACTCCCACCGGTACAGGTCGAGCCACCAGCTCACCTCATCCTTGAGCGCGGCCCCTTGCCGGCCGGTCGTGAGCGCCCGGGAGAGGATCGCGGGCAGCAAAAAGAAATGGATGGAGTTGTTCTTGTAGAAATCTAAAATGATGCGCTTCCCCGGCGCAACGTGGATCACGCCCTCCTCGCCCGGCAGGCGCTGGATCAAGCCGCCCGACTCGAGAAACCCGAGGTTCTCTTTGAAGTCTGCTGCGTTGCGTTCCAGCGAAGCCGTGATGGCAACGCCTTGGTGCCGCAGAAGTCGGAGCAAGGTCTGCGCGGCGGCGAGAAATTGGGCATGGCGCAAGGCCGCATGCGGCGAGCTGAGCAAGACGGTCGAAGACACCGAAGTGGCGCCGACGACGGTCACGGCGTTGACCTCACGTAAGATCCGAAAGCCGAGTTTCCGGGTGAAGCGGCGCTTCTCTTCCTCGACGACCGGATCATTACCGCCGAGGCGCAAGCGCTCCTTCCGTTCACCGAGCGCTTCGTTCAGGGAAATCGGGTCGGCAAAGGTGACGTACACCGTGCCGTATTTCTGGCGCAACAGCGTCCGCGCCTTCAGCAGCGCCCAGAGCGACTCCTTCTCTTTCTCGGCGCCGACCAACTCGCGCTTGTAGGCCTCTTCCTCGACGATGCGGCCGTAGTGGATGGAGACCGGCACCAGATACAGATCGCGGCGCACGCCGGAGACGAAGGCGCCGACGATCGCCGACAACATGCCGAGCTTGGGCGTAAGGATTTTGCCGGTGCGGCTGCGGCCGCCTTCGATGAAAAACTCCTGCGTGTATCCCTCCCGGATGAGATACGTGAGGTAGTTGCGAAACACCGTCTTGTAGAGTTCGTTGCCCTCGAAGCTCCGGCGAATGAAGTACGCGCCCGCGCCGCGAAAGAGCGGACCCAGGGGCCAGAAGGAGAGATTGATGCCGGCGGCAATGTGGGGCGGGCTGAGGTAGTTCGCGTGAAACAGGTACGACAAAATCAAATAGTCGAAATGGCTGCGGTGGCACGGGACGAGGACCACCGGATGCCGTTTGGCGCACTCGGTGATCTTCTCGATCCCGCTGTATTCGAAGCCCTGGAACACCCGCGGCCAAATACGATTGAAGACGAACTCCAGGAAGGCGAAGTAGGTGCTGTGGAAGCTCGCCGCCATCTCGTCGAAGTAGCGTTCGGCGGTGCGCCACAGCTGCGATTCGGGCTGGTTGCGTTCTTGAGCTAAGCGGCGAATCACCGCGCTCAGCTCCTCGCCCCGCACCACTATCTGCCGCACTACCCGCTTCGGCAGCAGCGTGGGACCCGCCACGACGCGCTCCTCGCGGTGCAGAAAGATCTGCAGAGCCCGCGCCAGCCGGCGCACGATGCGCTCCTCGCTCTCTTGCCGGTAGCGCTGGGTGAATTGCGCGAGATGGACCTCTTTGCCGACGATGATGCTCGTCTCCCGAGCGTTCCAGAGCAGCGATAGCAGACGTTTGGCTTCGCCCGGCGCTTCTTGCACGCTGTACACAAGTGTCGCCAGGCGCGACTCACGACGCCGAAAGCCCCAGCCGCGCAACACGGCGAGCGGGACCAGGAACACCTCGCGTTCTTTGGACCATCCGGCGTGGACGATCTCGCTCAGGTAATCGGTGCCGGTGCGGACGCGGCTCAAGGCCGCGCGGCGGCCCTCGAGCAAACGCATGCCCGGAGCACGGCTGCGCATGAAAATCAGCACCGGCCGGCCGCGGCTGACCAAGCGCTGGCAGCGGTCGCGGTCCTCGAAGTGTCGCAATTCTTTTCCGAACACGCGTGCCTGCTTGAGCCGCTTTCGCAGCATGGCGACGATCTCGCTCAGTGGCCGCAAGAGAAGAGTGGAGACGTCCGAAACAAACTCGGGCAGCGGCAAGCCTTCGCGCAAGAAGATGAACGCAACCAGGAGGTAATCGACCAGCGAGCGATATCGCATCACGTACACGACGCTGCCGCGTGCGGCCAGCGCCCGAATGCGTTCGGTCGCTTCCGCGTCAATTCGTACCTGCGAGAAGAACTTGCGGCACAACAGCCCGGGCAAGAACCCCAGGCGGCGCATTGGACCGGGATATATCGGATCTGTCGGCGGTGGAACTTCGGATGTGGGTGCAGGCGCGCTCATCGAGTCCGTTCAACGACCTCCCATAGCATAGCTCCGCCGAGCGCGGCGATACCCGGTTGTGCTCCCCGGCACACTAGCAGGCAGAATGGCAGTGCCATCTTGTGGAGGCCAAGCCATGCCTCCACCGCAGGAGACGGCCGAACAGTGGGCCTTAGCCCAGGCGCAGATCGTCGAGCGCCTGCAGCAGCCGATCGATGTCGTCCTCGTTGTTGTAGAAATGCGGGGCCACCCGGAGGCCACCGCCGCGGACACGCACGATGAACCCGCGACGAATCAGCTCGGCGCACAGACCCTGCGGATCTTCCCCGCGCTGAAACACCACAATCCCGGAACGCGCATCAGCTTCCCACGGACTCACGATCCGCGCCCCGCGCGCGCGCAATCCGTCGGCCAACCTATCGGTGAGCTCGAACAAGCGGCGCTCGATCCGATCGGGGCCGATTTCCAGGAGCAAATCGATAGCCGCTCCCAAGGCGTAGGTGCCCAGCACCGATGGGCTTCCTGGCTCGAATTTCGCCGCGTCGGGTCGCGGATCAAAGTGATAGGGAAGATAGGTGTCCGCATCCCGCACACTCTTCCATCCATGCAGCACGGACCGGATACGATCGATGACCCGACGGGACACGAAGAGACAGCCGCAGCCCTCGGGCGCCAGTAACCATTTGTGTCCACCGACGGCGAGACAGTCGATGAGTTCGCCCTCGACATCGAGGCGGACGGCTCCGACGCCCTGAATGCCATCAACACAGAAGAGCACGCCCTGCTTGCGACAAAACTCCCCGATCGGGCGCAAATTGGTGCGCCCGCCACTGTTCCAGTCCACGAAGCTGACCGAGATCACCCGGGTGCGCGCATCCGTGAGCCCCCGCACGTCTTCCACCCGCACCCGCCCTTGCACCGGACGAACCATTCGGGTTTCCACACCCCAACGGCGCAACCCGAACCAAGGATACACGTTGGATGGGTACTCCCCTTCGACCGCGATCACGTTGTCGCCCTGGTGCCAGTCCAACCCGGCGGCGACCAGTGACAGCCCCTCAGAGGTGTTCTTTACAAAGGCGATCTCATCTGGCTGGGCGCCCACCAAACGCGCGAAGGCAGCGCGGATCGCTTCACTACGCGCCTCCCAACGCCGCTGTGCGGCGGAGGTCACCACGGTCGCCTCGTTGATGAAGGCGGTGACCGCAGCGGCCACGCGACGCGACACCGGAGAGACGCCGGCATGGTTGAAGTGGGTGAGATGCTCGGTGATGGGAAACTCCAGGCGCCACTGGTTCCAATCCATTGCTGCTCCTTCTCTGCATCCTTATAGTCAACCTTGAAGTGGCAATAGAAGAACAATTAGAATTCGGCGTGCGCGCGATTAGGGTGCCACCCGCTACCGCGCCGGTGCGACTCGACGTGTTCCTGGCGCAACACGTGCCGCACTGCTCCCGCCGTACGGCCCAGCGCGCAATTGCCGGCGGGGAGGTCCGCATTAATGACCGGCGGGCACGCAAAGGACAACTCGTCAGGGACAACGACCTGATCCAAGTGGCCGAAGAGCTGTTTGCGCCACCCGCATTGCAGCCGAATGCGCAGCTGGCGCTGCGCGTTCTGTACGAAGATGCTGCGGTGATCGCCGTGGACAAGCTTGCGGGCATGCCGTCACAGGCGCTGCGCGCACATGAGATGGATACGGTGGCGAATTTTCTGCTCGCGAAATATCCGGAGCTCGCCGCCGTCGGGAAAAGCACACAAGAAGCCGGCTTGGTTCATCGTCTCGACGTCAACACCTCGGGGGTCCTGCTGGCCGCGCGCACCGCTGACGCCTACCGTTTTCTGCGGCAGGAGTTTGCCCGCCATCGTGTCGGCAAGGAGTATCTGGCGCTGGTCGAGGGGCACATTGCCGCACCAGGGGTCGTTCGCACCGCGATTGCCCACGACCGCCGTAACCGGCGCAAAATGCGGGTGGCGCCGTCGTCTGGACGGGTCTCGCGCCCGCGCCAAGCCGTGACTCATTTCCGTCCGCTGGAGCGCTTTCGCGACACTACGTTAGTGGCGGTGGAGATTCCCACGGGCGTAATGCATCAGATCCGCGTGCATCTGGCTTCCGCCGGCCATCCGATCATTGGGGATCGGCTCTACGGTAGCCCGGTGCGGCGCGCTCCACGCCAGCTCCTCCACGCCGCGAAACTATCGCTCACGCATCCCGACACCCGGCAGCCGCTCGAGGTGTGCTGTCCCTTGCCGGCTGACTTTGCGGAGTTTCTGAACGGGTTGCGCGAAACTGAGCCAGCGGCAGGCTAGCTGAAATTCGTCAGCAGCCTCAAAGAGGCCGGCCTCAGGCAGCGACCTGCTTGCCTTTGGCCTTCGTCTTCCCGCAGGCCCCGCACAGGTTGCGCACGTTGTCTGGATCTTCGACGAGGCCCTCATCGATGTTGTGGCAGACTTTCTTGCATTCGGCGCAAATGAAGTACACGCCCTCGATGGTCTTATTGATGCGCTCGCGATTCAGAATGCGCCCCTTGAGCTTCTGGACGCGGATGCCGAGGAGGTCTTCGTACTGACGCTTGATCTTGCGACGGCCCGCTTCGTCCTTTGGTAGATCCCCTTCTTCTTCAACTTCGCCGCCGGCGTCGTCTTCAAAGATATGCGTGCCCTTCTTGACCTTGTACTTCTTTGGTGTCCGTCCCATGGACTTCTCCCAGCAGTCTCACCGTGTCCGTTCGACGTAGCCGCAGTTCTTATCGCAGACCCAGAAGAATCCCTTTCGTCCAAAACCGGCGAAATACGTCACCCGGCCCTCCGTGCCACAGCTGGGACACATACGTTTCGTGTTCACCATACCCGACTTCTCGGCGGTCTTTGCCTTCTTCTCTGCCATCCTCACGGTCCTCCTTTGAATTTAAAACTCAGGCAAGTCCAGCACTTACCCATGCACTAGTGTCTGGCGCATAAAAAAATCCGGCCGAGCCGTGAATCTGCTGACCGGACCTACCTACACCTTAAAAGGCCCTATATCGAACCTCGCTCTCACTGTCAACGGTACCCGCGCAGGGCGGTGTGAATCGCGCGGGAATGAGTGTCGCCGGTATGAGAAACGATGTGAATTTATCGGTCGCCAGTTGCAGTGACATGCTGCCAGATCTAAGGAAACCACGTCATTTTCGCTTGGAGAGGTGGCCGAGTGGTCGAAGGCGCACGCCTGCTAAGCGTCCACCGAGTAACGGGATTACAGCTATTTAGGTGGAACGCGCCAGCTCACCCCCGCCCGGCTGTTTGGAATTGACGGCCCGACTCGTGATATAGGCCGAGGCGGCAAGAGAGGGTATCAGGCGACAATGAGGAAGAGAGCATTGCGCTGCGGCGGCTTAGGGCTGGCTCTGCTCCTGCACTGTCTCACTCTGCCCTCGCGCGCCCTGGCGTGCGTCGTGGGCACCGGCTCGGGTGGGAGCTGCACCGAGGCAGCGCTGACTGCCTGCCTCCCAGGCGGCTTGAGTTTCGACGGCACCGTGACCTTCAACTGCGGCGGCGCCGCCACGATTACCGTCACCAGCATCAAGACCATTAGCGCCGACACCACCATTGATGGCGGGAGTCCGATCACGATCAGCGGCGGGTACAGCGTGGGCGTCTTCTCCGTGAACACTGGCGTCACGTTCACGGTCCAGAACCTGACCATCGCCAACGGCAGTAGCACGAGTAGCGGCGGCGGCATCTACAGCTACGGCACGCTGACGGTCACCAACAGCACCTTCTCCAGCAATAGGGCGAACAGGTTCTACTACGGCGCCGCCGGCGGCGGCATCTACAACGACGGCGGCACGCTGACGGTCACCAACAGCACCTTCTTTGACAATAGCGCGAACGGCGGCGGCGGCGGCGGCATCTACAACAACGGCGGCACGGTGACGGTCACCAGCAGCACCTTCTTCGACAATAGCGCGGTCGGCGGCGGCGGCATGTTCAACTACAGCGTGTACAGCGGCGGCACGCTGACGGTCACCAACACTATCGTCGCCAATAGCACCTCGGGCGGCAATTGTGCCGGCAGCGTTACTGATGGAGGCGACAACATCGACGACGGCACGACGTGTGGTTTCACGGGCACCGGCTGCACCAGTACCAGCGGCAGCTCGTTCTGTGGCACCAACCCCCACCTCGACCCGGCAGGTTTGGCTAACAACGGCGGACCGACCCAAACCATCGCGCTCCAAGCGGGCAGCCCGGCGGTCAACGCTGGAGACGAGTCGGTCTGCGCGGCGCCGCCGGTGAACAACCTCGACCAGCGCGGCTACGTCCGGCCGGGTGATGGCGCCACAAGCTGCTCCATCGGCGCGTACGAGTACAACTCGGTCCCAGCCTCACCAACGACGTGTGAAGGCGACTGCAGCAGCGACCGCCACGTGACCGGTTGACGAGATTCTGACGATGGTGAACATCGCCCTCGGCAACACGCCGCTCCTCAACTGCGAGGCCGGCGATGCGAATCACGATGGCCAGATCACCGTTGACGAGATCCTCACGGCGGTGAACAACGCGTTGAACGGCTGCCCGAATCACTGAAATCCCATAGAATTACCAAACTATGGGGTGTCGGCGGAAGCCCTTGAGCCACAAGGGAGTCCGGTGGCCAGGTCGCCAGCCCGCTCCAGAAACAACATTCAACCACTCTCCCACGTGCCTTTTGTGTGATTACGCCACGCGGTCAGATCGGCATCCAGCGAGTGCGGTATAGATGCGCAGCGGTGACCTACGCGCTCGGCGACTCCTCCGTCAGGCTTCGTGCCAGCTTGGCGGCCCTGCCGGGGGGGGGGCCGCCACACGGTTACAAAAGAGCTGTCAGGTTTTCCATCCGCCGCGTCAGATAGGCGTGCATCTCTTCGATTCCTCCCGCTGGGAGTTCTTGTGCAATGCTGGGTGACGGGTTCAACAGCCTTTAGACGCCCTGCGCAACGCTTCGGTAGCCCTTCGAAACGCTGTAGCCGCGCTTCCCGGGCGTGGCTGACCTCCGCTTAAGCGTTATGCGGGCGTTCCAAGCTGCGGGTGAGGGCTCCCCATGCGTTACATTGGCCTTCCCAAGCGCGGGTGACCTCCCTCAAGTCTTATGCGGGCGCTCCAGGCCACGGGTGACGGCTGCATAGGCGTCACATTGGGCATTCCAACGTTTCGTCAGCGGTTCCACGCGTCCATACTGGGGTTGGGTCGATCAATTTTGTCGTCACGGCCACGGTCTCGAATTCCGCAGCTGGCGGATGAACTTGCGCGTGGAGGGGCGGCGAGAGTAAGAGGCAGGCCGACTTTTGTGTCCACCGAGGTGTGGAAGGAGAATGACGTTGAATCAGACTCGTGGTGACTGGGCTCGGAAGGAGAGCGGGCGCGATGCCGTACGCCATCCATTTCGCCGGGCACCGCGACTGTTGGGCTGTGCCGTCGTGATCGCGCTGATTGGTCTCCTTCGGGCGCCCGTGTTCGCTGGCCCTCCCTACGTCACCGACGATCCAGAGCCGGTGGAGTACCAGCACTGGGAGGTGTACCTCGCTTCCGCCCTCTCGCACGACGCGGGGGAGTGGTCGGGCACGGCACCACTCCTGGAAGTGAACTACGGCGCACTACCCGACCTCCACCTTCACGCCATCATGCCGCTGTCGTTTCTCCGCTCCGGCGACGGCAGCACGACCTATGGGTACGGGGACACGGAACTCGGAGCAAAGATCCGCTTCCTCCACGAGACGTCCACGCGTCCGCAAGTCGGAACCTTCCCTCTCCTGGAGATTCCGACCGGCGATGAGCACCGAGGGCTAGGAAGCGGGCAGGTGAAGGCCTTCCTTCCCCTATGGCTCCAAAAAAGCTTCGGCCCCTGGACCACCTACGGAGGCGGCGGGTACTGGATCAATCCCGGTGCCGGCAACCACGATTGGGGCTTTCTGGGGTGGCAGGTGCAGCGCCGTTTCCTCCCGAGCGTGAGCGCAGGCGCGGAGGTGTTTCACACCACGGTTCAAGAAGAGGGTGGCGAGCCAGAGACACGGTTCAACGTTGGGCTGGTCATCGATCTGAGCGGCCTGCAGCACTTGCTGCTTTCGGGAGGTCGCGGACTCCAGGGGCCCAATCAGTTTCAGGGCTACGTTGCCTACCAGCTCACCTTCGGTCCGACAGAGTGATGCTGCGACACGGGAGAGGTAGACCGTTGCCAAGATCCCGGCGCTACTCGTCAACACCTCAGTCGGAGCAGCAGTCTTCGGAAGTCAGCCCAGAGGCGCTGCACTCAGCTTCATTCTGATTCACCGGGCGGCGGCGTTTGCCGGCTCGATGGGTCCGGCGCTGTGTCTGGCAGACTCTCGTGACAAGCTCGCCTCGGCCCGGTGCCGCTCCACGAAATCGATGCACTTGCGGACGTCTCCGCCATCGGTACGGTCTGCATGTCACGCCAGCGCTGCAAGCCGCGTCGCAGATAGTCGGGGTCGATACCTAGCACGCCGCAGATGTGGTCGAAGGAAAATGCGGGGGGTGTATCGCCCTCGCACATGATCCAACGCTCCGCCTCCTGAAACAGCCGTCGCTTGGGAGGCTCACTGGCACGGAGATACTTCTGAAAGCATTCGACGGCTTCCTCCAATACCGCAACCAGAAGTTTGCACTCGCCCTTGTTACTTAGCTGCTCGCGCAGCGGAGCGAACAACTGCGCCGGCAGCACGACCTCGGGTTCAAACAATCCACCACTATGCCACACCAGGCCACCTCCAACGGTAAAAGAAACTCTCCGAGTAATCCCTCAGTCTTGGTGGCGCCTGGCCTCTCGGACGATGAATCGTCCCGCCAATCGAGACTCCCTCTCCCACGCATCAGCTCAGCGCGGGAGAGGACACCAAGCCACGCCACCGAGACTGAGGGGTTACCTCTCCGATCTCAATATGAGCCGACATCGAGTCGCTCCTTATTACAGATTGCCTGGTATTTGTGTATCCGTAAGACTACTGAATTTGATGGGTGGCATCGGGTCGACCCGGTCCCGGGTGGGGCCTCGGCACGGCTCCTGTGACGCCACGCTGACGGTGGCGTGAGGGCCTCGGCGTAACCACCTCTCGCCTCGCCGGGTACTGGCCTGCATCCCCCAGCGGGGATGCGGCTCTTCACGCTTCGGGGATTTTCTCCCACCACTGGCACCACCACTCGCCGCCCACCAGAATGCGCAGCTTCGGGTGCCAGCAGTAGCACAGCTCTTCATCCGGATTCAGGTAGTAGAGACAATTCCGGCAGTGTTCGTCACCGTTCGGCTTGGCGCGCAGGATCGCATCTTCCGCCACGAAGCGCAGCTCGAGCGAGCGCTTCTCGTCGATTTCCTTGGGCTCGGGTTTGGGCAGGTCATCGAATTCGTCGGCCATCGGTCTCGTCGCTCCTCATCATGTCAACAGTGGCCCGCGAGTGACGGTGCGGCTGCGCGCCAGATTAGCGTACCGTCAACGGCAGTGCGAGTGGGTGTGGCAGGCAGTGGAGCACGCACCGATTCCGCCGTCCCGTGTTTTCTGCTACCGTGCCCGGCCCATGCAGCGCGACATTCAGTTGGACCCTCACGAGGCGCGGGTATTCGGAGTGCTGATCGAGAAGGCATTGACGACCCCGGAGCAGTATCCGCTGTCGATCAATGCCGCGACCAACGGCGCCAATCAGAAGAGCAATCGCGATCCGGTGGTGTCCCTCGACGAAGATCACGTGGCCATGGCGCTGGAGCGCCTGGTGCAGAAATACCTGGCACGCAAGGTCTTCCCGGCGAACAGTCGGGTGGAGAAGTACTGCCACAATGGCAAGGACGGGCTCGGCCTTGAAGTCCTGGAGTTGGCGATCCTGGCCGAGTTGCTCATGCGTGGCCCGCAGACCGCGGGCGAACTCCGCACGCGTGCGAGCCGCATGCAGCCGATCGAGTCGCTGGACCAGCTCATGGCGCTCCTCGCCCCGCTGATTGAGCGCGGCTTCGTGCAACACGTCGCGCCGGCACCGGGGTCACGCGCCGAACGCTACGTGCAGTTGTTGAGCCCTGATCTTCATCCGCTCGATGCCCCGCCGCCGGCATACGCCAGCGCCGGCCACGAGTTGCCCGGCCCCGCTACGCCGGTCGGAGATCTCGCCGCCCGGCTCGAAGCGCTCGCAGCCGAGGTCGAGCGGCTGCGTCAGCAGTGCCAGGCACTTGCCGCCAAGCTCGGGCACACGTTCGACGTGTAAAGTCTCCTTTTTCAGATCGCCTGCGTTGCGCTAGCGTACATCCCCGCTAACCGCCCCCTTGTCGCTACGTTTCTGCTGGTGCCCGCTGTCGTCGGTCGGATCCGTTCCTTGCCAACAGTTCATCCACCCGATCGGAACTGGCGAGGTATCACTGCAATCAGATAGCGGTGAGATCCTGTCCTCGGGAGGACCATCGGTTGCAGAAGGCTCCTGGCCACGGTAGGAGCTGTTGTCAGTGATTCAGCTTCAATGGCAAACCGAAAGAGACCGCTAGGACTGGGGGTGATCGGGTGCGGCTGGGTGGCGCAAGAACGGCATCTCCCGGCCCTCCACGGCATGGGCGATGCCGAGGTCATCGCCATCTCCGACACCAACGCCGAGTGCCTCAACCGGGTGGCAGAAAGGTTCCACATCCAGAATCGCTGCCTCGACTATCGCGTCATGCTCGATCTTCCAACGATAGAGGCCGTCGCCGTGTGCGTACCAACCCAGTTCCATGTCGAGGTAGCCTTGGCCGTCCTCGACGCCGGGAAACACGTGTTCATTGAAAAACCGCTGGCGCTGAACCTGGACGACGCCGCGCGACTCATCGAGCGCGCAGCACAGTCTCGCCACAAGGCAATGGTGGGCTTCAATATGCGCTGGCATCGTCTCGTACGCCAAGCGCGTGAAATCATCCAACGTGGAAGCTTGGGAGGGCTCGATCTGATGCGCACGGTGTTCACCGCCGGAAGCCACTTCCGCCCAGACCTCCCCCCATGGCGGCTGCAGCATGAACTGGGAGGTGGGCTCCTGTTCGAGCACGCCGTGCATCACTTCGACCTCTGGCGTTTTCTGCTGCGCAGCGAGGTCGAAGAAGTTCTGGCCAAGAGCTGGGGTGAGCAATCGGCCGCCGAGCGGACTACTGTCGCCGCACAAATGGAGAATGGGGTGCTGGCTGCCTCGGTGTTTTCGCTAAGGGCGAGCGCCGACAACGAGTTGGAAATCTATGGGCAAGCCGGTCGTCTGCGGGTGTCGTGCTACCGCTTCGATGGCCTCGATTTCTGTCGCACGTCGGATTCGCCGGGCGGCATTCGGACGCGGCTGCAGGGCGTGGCTCGGGCGCTCAGGGAGGTTCCACAAGCAGTGCTGCGACTGCGTCAGGGAGGTGATTACGTCGCGTCGTATCAGGCAGAGTGGCGGCATTTCATCGATGCCGTTCGGCACGACACTCCAGTGGAATGTACGTTGACTGATGGGCGCCGAGCCTTGCAGGTGGCGCTCGCCGCCGTGCACTCAGCGGCGTCGGGGCAGGCGGTCAAAGTCGCGCAGGCGCCGGCGAAGATTACGCCCCTACCCTCTCAGCCAGGTTCAGCAAGCCGGTCCGCACATGGGTCCCCTCTTCGCTAGCCGAGTCGCTGCGCGCCCGTGATGGTCCCCAACGCATCCGAGCCGAGCGAGTGTCGTTTGCCTGCCATGTCCGTGGTGATCGCCACACCGGACCGCTACGAAACCATTCGGACGACGATACGATATCTGCGCGCCCAAACGGTGCGAGAGCAGATCGAGATCGTCATCGTCGCGCCCTCGCTTGAACAGCTCGCTCTGCAGGAGTCGGAGTTGGAAGGTTTCCACGGCTTTCGTGTGGTCGAGGTCGGCTCGATTCGGTCGGTGGGCACGGCGAACGCCGCCGGCATTCGGCGGGCGAGCGCACCGGTGGTGGCCCTGGCTGAAGATCACGCCTATCCCGATCCGGACTGGGCGGCGGCGCTCATCGAAACACACCGGCAGCCGTGGGCTGCAGTCGGGCCGGTTTTGCGTAATGCCAACCCGGACAGCCCCATCAGTTGGGCCGACTTTCTCATTGCGTACGCACCGTGGGTCGACTCGACCCCAGCTGGGGTGGTCGCGCACTTGCCGGGGCACAACAGCAGCTATAAGCGGGAGATTCTCCTGGGGTACGGCGACGAGCTTGAAGCGATGTTGGAGGCTGAAACCGTCCTGCAGTGGGATCTCCGGGCCAAGGGATATGCGCTCTACCTGCAACCGGCGGCGAAAGTGTCGCACACGAACTTCGCGCTGCCGTCATCCTGGATGGCGTCGCAGTTTCACTGCGGGCGCATGTTTGCGGCAACTCGTGCGGAGGAGAGTCACTGGTCCGTATTGCGACGGTTGTTTTATGCCGGGGCCGCGCCACTCATTCCGCTCGTGCGCCTGTCACGAGTGCTCCCGACACTGCGCCGGACGCGGCGGCACGAGAACCTGCCACGGGGCGTGTTGCCGGCGTTGTGCTTCGGGCTGGTCGTGGATGGGGTCGGCCAACTGCTCGGTTACCTGGCCGGTGCCGGCGATGCGAGGCAGCGGATGAGCGATCTCGAGTACCACCGCGATCACCACATCACTAGAAGTGATAAGGACCGGCAGAAGCTTGCGGATGCTTCCGTTCTGCGGTGAGTGAAGCGAGCAGGATCACACATGAGGGTGTTGCCCATGCGGCCTCTGGCCACGGCCTGGACTGGGACAACGACTCCCGTGCTTCGGCGCTGGTGGGCCGCCCAC
>DASVHW010000312.1 GCA_036382395.1 Candidatus Binatia bacterium
AAGGGAAGTGGTCACATTGGCCACGATCAGCAAGATCCGGACCAGCACGCCTGAGCGGCCCGGCGTGCCGGTGCCCCATCTGGCCCCTCCATATGTCGGCTGACATCAAGCGTCGGATGGTGCCGCAGCCCTGCGTCACTCGGCATCTCAGTGCCAAGGAGACCTTCCACGAGCGCAGGCCGGGCATAGAAGTGCCGACGGTTCGCTCCCTCTCCGAAGGGGAAGTCTCATGAGCGTAGACAGAGGAAAGGTGGCGTCGTGCCCTTCGTCAGAAGGTGGATGGTTCCTATTGTGCTCGCGATCGCGGTCTGTGAGATCGTCTCGCCATACGTGCTGTCGTTCAGTGGCGGTCCGCTTGTGAACGCGGTGGTCACCGGCGTCGTGGTCGTCGTGCTCGCCTTGTGGGCGCTCAGGATCCCGTCGGCGGCCCTACCCCGCTGGCTCGTCCTCGTGGCCGGGGTATGGCTCGCCCTCTCGCCGTTCGTCCTCAAGTTCTCGCACACTGCCGGCACGACGGTCAGCAGCGTGATCGTCGGCATCGCCCTCATCGTACTCGGAGCCTATTGGGGCTTGCAGCGAGCTGGCCGCGGCGGCAGCGTCGAAGACCGCAGCCGCCGGATGGCGTAAGGGGAGACGCGAGCACGCGCGGACGACCGCGTGAGGGAGGCGTCGGGGCGACCTCTGACGGCAGGGTCGTCCCCAGCTGCCGTCAGACGGCAGCTCCCCAGTACCCGATGGCACGGGCCTGGGACCCTCCGGACGGGATGGTCCGGACGGAGAAGCGGGCCGTCGAGATCGGCAGCCCGCGACAAGAGCCAGCAAGCTGGCGTTACACGCGAAGGAGATACGGCATGAGCAAGAACGAGACAACGAGTGGTTCTGGAAGACGCAAACGGGAAGCGGGCCCCAGCCCCCACCAAGACCCACAATCAGCCGCCGGCGGCGAACTGCACCAGATCGCCGGCGGCGAGCACGCCGCGCTTACCACGAATCAGGGCGTACCGCTTTCCGACAATCAGAACTCGCTCCGGGCCAACCCGCGGGGCCCTACGCTTCTTGAGGATTTCATCCTGCGCGAGAAGATCACGCACTTCGACCATGAGCGCATTCCCGAGCGCATCGTGCACGCGAGAGCCACGGGCGCGCATGGGTTTTTCGAGCTGACGGAGTCGCTCGAGGCCTACACCCGGGCGAGGGTCCTGACCGAAGTCGGCGAGAAGACGCCGGTCTTCACGCGCATCTCGACGGTGGCAGGCGGCGCCGGTTCGGTCGACACCCCGCGTGATGTGCGCGGGTTTGCCGTCAAGTTCTATACGAAGGAAGGCAACTGGGACCTCGTCGGCAACAACATCCCGGTGTTCTTCATCCAGGACGCCATCAAGTTCCCCGACCTCATCCACGCCGTGAAGATGGAGCCGGACCGCGGCTTTCCGCAAGCGGCAAGCGCGCACGATACGTTCTGGGACTTCATCTCGCTCACGCCAGAGTCCATGCACATGGTGATGTGGGTCATGTCCGATCGCACGCTGCCGCGGTCGCTGCGCATGATCGAAGGTTTTGGCGTGCATAGTTTCCGGCTAGTCAACGATGCCGGCGAGTCGACCTTCGTCAAGTTCCACTGGCGCCCCAAGCTCGGCCTGCAGTCCACCATCTGGGACGAAACCGTCAAGATCGCCGGCGCCGACCCAGACTTCCACCGCCGGGACATGTTCGAGGCCATAGCGGCCGGCGCGTTCCCCGAGTGGGACCTGGCCGTCCAGCTGTTCACTGAGGAGGAAGCTGACGACTTCGCGTTCGATCACCTCGACGCCACCAAGCTGATCCCCGAAGAGCTCGTGCCGCTGAAGATCATTGGCCGCATGGTGCTGGACCGCTGGCCCAACAACTTCTTCGCGGAGACCGAGCAGGTCGCCTACTGTCCCTCTCACGTTGTGCCGGGCATCGACTTCTCCAACGATCCCTTGCTGCAGGGCCGCCTGCTGTCCTATCACGACACACAGCTTTCGCGCCTCGGCACGCCCAATTTCCACCAGATCCCGATCAACGCGCCCAAATGCCCGTTCGGCAACCAGCAGCGTGACGGCCAGATGCAGATGGAGCAGCCCGTGGGCCGCATCGCCTACGAGCCCAACTCGCTGTCTGAGGATTCGCCGCGCGAATCGCCGGCCGGCGGCTTCCGCAGCGCTGCGGTCGCCGAGGCCGGCGAGAAGGGCCGCGTCCGTGCCGAGAGCTTCGCCGATCACTACAGCCAGGCGCGGCAGTTCTATGTCAGCCAGACCGCGCACGAGCAGGCGCACATCGCCTCAGCGCTGGTCTTTGAGCTCTCCAAGGTCGAGCACCTTCACGTGCGCGAGGCGATCGTCGGCCATCTGCGGAACATCGACGAAGACCTCGCCCAGCGGGTCGGCGCGGGTCTGGCGCTCGGCAAGATGCCCAAGGCGCCGGTCGCCGCGGCACCCGTGCAGGACATGGCGCCCTCGCCAGCCTTGCAGATCATCGGCAAGATGAAGGACACGCTCACGGGGCGCGCCGTGGGCATCCTGATTGCGGATGGCTCGGACGGCGCGGTCATCGAAAAGGTCAGGAAGGCCGCGACTGATGCGGGCGCTGCCGTGAAGATCGTAGCACCCAAAGT
>DASVHW010000313.1 GCA_036382395.1 Candidatus Binatia bacterium
GACGTCGATGTATCCCGCACCCTCCGTCTCCAGGTCGCGAATCGAGGTAAACCCGTGCTCCAGGCACATCTCCGACGCCGCCACCGCCCGGATCGCCCGGTACGGCGCCGACTGCTTCAGCAGTTGCTCGTCGTAATCGACGATGATGTCCCCCTGCAGCACGATGTGCGTGTGCGTATCGATCAGCCCCGGCAGGCAGGTCGCATTCGACAGATCAATCGCTTCGGGTGCCCCACCCTGACCGGTTTTGGAAGGGTGGGAATTGTCCAGGGACTCGACGCTCTCGATTTTGTTCCCGCGCACCACTACCTGTACACCGCGCCGAACGTCACGGGTCTTGCCATCGATCAGCGACCCACACTGAATCACTGTGACCTTCTCAACCGGTTTGCCAGGCGCGCTCGCTGTCTGCGCCGCCGCCCCTACTGCCATCATGAATGCCACGCCTATCACTGCGAACCGCCTCATCATCGCTCTCCCTCTGTGCTCTCTCTGGTGATGGTTTTACGATCACCAGATCACCCGATCTCCAGATGACCAGATTGCCTTCTGCCCCTCTGCGTTCTCTGCGCTTTCCCGCCGCGCCTTTGTGAAACCTTCGTGTCCTTCGCGTGAACGGTTCTCCATCGACAATCTTTCCTGCCGTTGCTCAAAAGGCGGGGAATTGTACATCGCCAGGAAGTGCTCCATTAGAATTACGCGACGCTGTAACGGCACACCGCGTCGATACTCCTTAACGTTTTGACCATCCCGATCATGAAGGCGGATCCAATTCTCGTCTCGCGCAATACCGGAAGCACGCCGAAACCTGCGCCTCCCCTGTCACGATGGGCGGTAGGCCTGGTTGCCCTTTTCGCATTCACTGGTTGCTGGTTGCAGTTCTTTATTCTTCCCTTTGCGCCGGTTGTGCCTTGGGGAGACGAAGCCCTGTTCCTGCTCGACGGGGTGAAGATCGCTGCGGGACAGGTCCCTTACCGTGACTTCGCTCAGATCGTGACGCCCGGCACCGACTATGTCTATGCCACATTGGTCCTGCTCTTTGGTTCGCGCGCATGGCTTCCCGGGGTGACGATGGCGTGTCTTGCGGCGGCGATTGCGGTCGCCATGACGATCGTTGCGCGCCGCATGCTCGCTGGATGGCTGGCAGCCGTGCCGGCGCTTTTGTTCATCGGTGTGGTCGTGCCGCGGGCGGCCTATCCCACGCACCACTGGTTCAGCACGCTGGCCGTGATGGCGGCTGCCCTGCTGCTGATCGACCAGCCTTCAACTTCGCGGCGGATCGCAGGCGCGGGTGTTCTGTGTGGCGTGGCCGGCCTCTTCACCCAGACTCGGTTCCTCTTCGGCCTCGCCGCGTTTGTTGTTCTTTTCCTTTGGGAGGGACGCGCCGGAAGTCGCCTTGACCGTCAGTTCTGGCGCAAGGCAACTCTCTTCGCCTCCTCCGCTGCGCTGATCATGACGGCAGGCTGCGCATACTTTCTCGGGTCAGCCGGCCCGGCGAGACTTTGGTTCAGCCTGGTGACGTTTCCTCTGCGGTACTACACGGTCGAGTCTTTCAACAACTGGCGCGTTCTGATCATTACCGCCCACTTGCACATGGGCGCCGTAAGTTGGCTCATGCTCTTGTTCCTCTATGCAACCGTACCGCTCTCCTACGTCTTCTTCTTGATGTATCGGCGCCGGGCGCAGCTTCGGCCATCGACGGATCGAGCACTGATGCTGATGACGATCGCAGGGGGCGTAATGTTCCTGTCGATCGCAAGCGCCCCCTCATGGCTGAGAATGTCGGCCGCCAGCCCGCCCGCGTTGGTTTTGCTGGTCGTACTCTTGGCCGAAATCAGGCATCTCAGGCTCGTGCTCGGGGCAGGGATCGCGTCCGCGGCAATCCTGCTGATTGCGCTGCCGGTAGCAAGGCAGATGCGATGGCACCAGGTCTTCGATACCCCGGCGGGCCGCATTGCCATTGTGGATCCTAAGTGGGCAGAAGAATTCGACTGGTCTACTCACCACATCTCTCCCGGAGCCCCATTTTTTGGCACCCCGACTGTCGGCTACGCATTTCACATGGCCCATCCGGCGCAACTCAGCTTCGTGCTTCCCAGCGATTACACGCGCCCGGAACAGGTGGACGCGATGCTCCAGGCGTTCGCGACAGCGCAGCCGCCAGTAATGATTATTCCCGGAGCGTACCTCCGCCCGCACGAAGGGCAACATTCCGACCACCTCGGGCCCTTCCGCACGTACTTACAGAACAATTATCAGCGCACGAAGGTATTCGCCTCGAGCGACGAGCTTTGGGAACGAAGGCGTTAGCCTGCGGACTCCAATAGCCCAAGGGGCGGGAGCGCGGCAGCAAGGCCGCCGCGTCCGGACGCCTGGATAATCGAAATTCCTTTGAAATCGCAGGCTCGGACCGTTGGCAAGGTTGTGCGTCAGCGAGAAGCCAGCTCGAAGCTCATCTTCTGGACAGTTTGAGGACAGTGCCTCTGGTTACGGCACCTGCCTGTAACTTTCGTTCAATTGCGCGCTCTTTTGGGGAGACAGTGAACCTGAATCGAGGAGCAGCAACCCTAGTGCCGGTGCCGGGAGGAAAGCAGTGAACGTGCGTTTGTCTAAATCTACCTGTACTACCGTGGTGTTCTTGCTTCTCAGCAGCATTGCTTCCGCCAGTGACACGGGCAACGCTCCGCGCCGCGCCGCTAATTCTCCGACGGCTCCTGCCGTCTATGTTGTGGACCACGGCACGGCGTCGGTGGTGATCCAGCGTGACGGCAAGAGCTACGTGGTGGACCTGGACAGCCAATCGGTGCGGGAAGCGGACTCTGCCCCCACGCTGGATGCCCAGCCGTCGTCTTCCAAGATAACGGCGCAAGACCAGGCAGCGCAGCAGCCGGCGCCAGCCGACACCCAAGTGCCCTACTACATCCCCGGCGACGAGCGCCTGTTTACGTTGCCCAGCGGCCAACGCCTGCAACGACACGGTATGACGGTGTCCTTCACGCATCGCTTCCCCTACTCCTCCACCTTTAAGGGAGGTGCGCGAGGCGCCATCCTGGGCGGCTTGGACGACATCGCAGTAGCGTCGTTTGGTTTTAAGTACGGCATTACCAGCCGCCTGGCGGTGAGCGCTTTCCGTTCCCCCAGCATTATCGGCAGACCAATCGAGCTGATGGCCTCGTACATGATTGCGGAAGAGCGCAGCGGCGCACCATTTGGCGCCATGTTTCGTTTTTCCGTAGATGGGCAAGATGACTTCCGCAGAAATTACACGATGAATTTTGAAGGCATCTTCTCGCGCAGCATCACCTCGCGGGCTGCCTTGTACCTGGTGCCGACGCTGTCCCTGCATAACCGGCCGGTGCTCGGCGAAAGTTCGTCGGTCCGAACGCCTCCCGCGCTTCAGCCGTGCGACCAAGCGCTTGCGAATGACATTCCCGCGTCGATGGATGTAAGGCCGTGCGCGAACACGTTCTCACTCGGTGTTGGCTTGGCAGTGGATATCCGCCCGACCATCGCCCTCATTTTCGAAGCCAACCCGACATTGGCAAATGCGCGTGAGCTCGGCATCCACCGCGCGCCCTTCTCGTTTGCCATACAGAAGAAGATATTCCGCCATGCCTTCACGTTCGGATTCACCACCGCTCCGGGCAGCACCGTAGCCCAACGATCCGGCACTCGTTCGACGTACCTGCGCGTTCCAAACTCCGACAAACCGTCCGGCCTGTTCGTGGGCTTTAACCTGTCGCGGCAGTTGCGCTAGCGCTATTGGGCAGTCGACGCGGAGGGGGTCGCGACTGCCCTCCCAACCTCTAGTTCGTCACGATGTTCGGGTTTCAGCTTGTTCTTGTTACTCTTTACTGATTACCCGCCCCGTTTCCCACAACTTCTCCTCACTTGCACCGCTTTTGAGCAATTGACCCTCGTCTTTACCCCGCCTACATTCATTCCATCCAGCTTTTCAGCCGTTTCGGGATGAGTGGCCCACCTCCCGGGATCCCGCTTGTGGGCCGTTGTGCCCGGTTGAAGTTTTCCACCGGATTTTTTTGCCGCCTCGGCCGGACAGTTTGCACCTAAAAAAGTGCAATTCCCGGGCTGGGCTTCCGTAAGTGATTGTCCGTCAAGCATCAACTTTGATTCCTTGGTAACCCCGGAGGTACGGTAAACGCGATACAATATGTTGTGTTAGGCACTTGACAGACACAATATAGAGGCGTAATTTCACCATCCCAGGGTGATGTAAACGCGAGACGGAATCGGCAACCTGAACCGCCCGTCCCGCAAAAAGTGGGCGCCGGCAGCGCGATAGCTGCCCAATCGGGAACTACCCCCGACGGTCCGGTACTAATCGGTACCTCGCCGCCTGAGCAGTTCTTTTCAAGAACTTGACAACGGGAGACGTGTCTCCCAACCACGCCGCGACCGCCTGCGGCAACGCTTTGCCTCGGGTTGCGGTGACACTCTTCCCGGGGCCGCCCGTCAGCAATGACGGGCAAAGATCGACGGGTGCCCCACCCTGACCGGTTTTGCAAGGGTGGGAACTGACAACTGGCAACTAGCAACTGGCAACTGTTCTGAGGAGATAAGAGAAATGGCCGACGTCACCACCAACGTCACGACCGCCACCACGTCCAGCGCTCCCATCAAGTCCACCCGTAAGGCCCCCGGCCTCTCTTTCCGCCGCTACTTTACCGAGGCGGAAATTTCCCCTTACGACACCGTGGAATGGGAACTGCGCAACGCTCAGATCACCGACGCCGCCGGCGTCGCGATCTTCGAGCAGAAAGACGTCGAAGTCCCCAAGGACTGGTCGATGACCGCCACCAACATCGTGGCCAGCAAGTATCTCCACGGACGCCTCGGCAGCAGCGAGCGCGAGACCGGCGTCCGCCAGCTCATTTCCCGTGTCGCCGAGACCATCCGTGACTGGGGCATTCAGGGCGGCTATTTCAAGTCGGCCGACGATGCCGCCATCTTCCACGACGAGCTCGCCCACATCCTCGTTCACCAGATGGCCGCCTTCAACTCGCCGGTCTGGTTCAACGTCGGCTGCGACCGCATCGAGCCCGATGCCGACGCCGCCAACTGGCACTGGAATCCGCAGACGCAGGCGGTCGAGTTGTCCCGCAGCGGCTACAAGAACCCGCAGTGCTCGGCCTGCTTCATCAACGCCATCCACGACTCCATGGAGTCGATCATGGGCCTGGCCAAGACCGAAGCCATGCTCTTCAAGTGGGGCAGCGGCACCGGCAC
>DASVHW010000314.1 GCA_036382395.1 Candidatus Binatia bacterium
GTTGAAGGGCAAATCCGGAACCAGGCGCGGCGTGGCCGCAACGAAGAACACGGTCGCGCCGACGATGGTGAAGATGAAGTGGATCGGGTCGATTGGATGGAACAGCCGCTGCCGTTGCCCCTCGTGGATGGCGCTGGTGAGCGCGGAGATGACCGCTGCCCCATGCCCGGCGGCGACGGCGATGCGCTGCGATCCGTCAGCCGCTTCCCACAGCAGCAGCCGCGCCACGGTGGGCCGCTCTGCGACGTACCCGACCCAGGCATCCACAATGGCTTCGATACGTTGCGGCAGTGGCGCCGGCGCCCTGAGGACGGTCTGATAGCGCTCTAGCAGCTCGCCGAAGATATCGCCCAGGACGGCTTCATACAGTTCGCGCTTGTCGCGGAAGTAGTAGACGATGGAGGCGCGACGGATGCCGACCCGCTGCGCCACATCTTCCAGCCGTGCCGCGGCGAAGCCTTTTTCGGCGAAGATGGATTCTGCCGCGTTCAAGATGTCTGCCCGCGTCAGCTCCGCGCGCGGATGTGGTCGAGAAGTCGATAGCAAGCGCATCTTCCGTCTGGAGCCAGTGTCTACCTGCGCGCAGGCAGAAAACGTATGACAAATATCGTGGGTCTGTGTGACGAGCGCAGTGCCATGCGCGCGCCGCGAAGCGCTTGTTCAGGTAGTCGTGCTTCACGGGATGCCGTGGTAAGCACATGGGCTGCGTTGCCGTTAATGCCGCACAACGGGCGAGCTTCGGGCGTGCAACAGTGACCGGATGACGGAGGGATGACATGTCAGGCACCATCGGACCGCTTCTGCCTTCGGATGAAGGTTTCAACCATCAGATCGTCGACACCTTCGCTGCCGTGTCCCAAAGCGACTACAAGTGGACGGAGAAAGTCTGCGGCATGGCCGGCGCGCGTGACGGTTCGCTGCAGGTGGGGTTTGGCTTCGGCAAGTACACCAATCGGAATGTGATGGATGCCTATGCCGGCGTCTCGCGCGGCGTGGAGCAGTGGACCGTGCGTGCCAGCCGTTCCCTCGCCCAGGACCCGGAAACGATCTCCATCGGGCCGATCCACTATCAAATCGTCGAGCCGCTACGCTCCATGCGTGTGTGGCTCGAAGCAAACCAGATCCAGCCGATTGCGTTCGAGGTGCTGTTCGAGGGAACCGTGCCGCCCGTCCTGGAGGAGCGCGAGGACCGGCGCGATCTCCACGGTTTCCGGCGCCAGGCAGACCAGATCCGTTACCACCAGACCGGGACGGCGTCAGGATGGGTGGAGGTTGCTGGAAAGCGACACGCCCTCACGCCGGACAAGTGGGTCTGTACGCGCGATCACTCCTGGGGCGTGCGGCAGGATGTGGGCGTGCCGTTGACCGACCTCGAGCCGGACTTCACCGGGTCGGTGTCGGTGCTGGCGATCTGGAACCCGGTTTTCTTCGAACGCCCAGACGGATCGCGATACGCCCTGCACCATTATTTTCTGCAGTACGGTGTGCCGGGCTTCACACACCAAAAGTTTCAGGGCGGCTTCGAAAGCCCGAATGGCAACCGCGAGTTGATCACCGCGCTCCGTCCGGAAATCCGTTTCGATCCTGCCAACAAACGCCTTCTCGGTGGGAAGTTTGTGTTCACCATGGCCGACGGCTCGGTGCGTCCGCTCGACGTGGCGCCGATCAGCGACACCGGGTTTCACCTCGGCACCGGGCTCTATTTCGGCTTCGACGGTTGGTACCACGGCAGCTGGCGTGGCGATCAGGAGGTCGCCGGCGAGTACTTTTCCAACTGTGCCGACCCAGCCACCGTGGCCCGAATCAATCAGTTCAGAGACTGTATGATCCGGGCCGTAGATCCCGTGGGCGGTGGTATCGGCTGGGGCAATTGCCAGACGTACGTGCGGGGCCAGTGGCCCGAGTTCGGCCTTGATCGCGACGAGTGAGGACCGTCCGCTCATTCTGCGGCCCACCGGGCAGAGCGGTTCACCAGGCGCGGAAATCCGAGTCGCCGGCAGAGATCCTGATACTCAGCGCATATAAACTCCGTAGCGGAGGACTCCGGGCCTGCGCGAATGACTGAACCCTGATAATACGGTCTGCCGAGGCCTGATGACAAAGCCCAACACAGCCCCGCCGACCGCCCGGCGCCGCAATCACGTCGGCACCCTGTCCCTCCTGGCGGCGGTTACCGGTGCGGTTGCCTGTCGGCTGGCGCTAACCGTGGGTCATCTGGCCGGGAACGTCTGGCTTCAACTCGGCGCCGCTGGGTTTGAAGCCGCGGTGGTGGGCGGGCTGGCCGATTGGTTCGCGGTGACGGCGCTGTTCCGTCACCCCCTCGGGCTGCCGATCCCGCACACGGCGATCATCCCGGCGCGCCGCGCCAAGATCATCGAAAGCATCGCCTCGATGGTCGAGAAAGAGTGGCTGTCGCCGGAGGTGATCGGGGCCCGGCTGGCACGCATCGCCCCCAGCGAGTTCGTTGCGGAGTGGTTGCGAGACCCGGCACATGTCGAACGGCTGGGCGCCCCGGTGCGCGATGTGCTGCGCGGGCTGGCCCGGCTGCTGACAGCGCGAGAGGTCGTTGAATTTGCGGACCACACGATCCAGCGCCAACTGCGGGAGCTGCCGATCAACGCCTCGGCCGGACGCTGGCTTGCTCGTGTCGCCTCGAGTCCAAGCGCCGGTGCGGCATTCGACACCGTCGCCCTCTCGCTGGCGAATCTGGCGCGGCGCCCGAGCACTGCCGAAAACCTGTATGCCTGGATCGACCGCTCAGCCCGCTACCTGCACAACGAAGGCAAACGGCTGGTGCCGCTCGTCCTGCGCCGGAAAATCGTTCAGCGCACGATCGTGGAGGCGGCCTGCGACTATGCCTCCTCGGAGCTGCGCAGCGCGGTAGCCGATCCGCAGCATCCGCTGCGCCAGTACGTGTTCGGGGCGGTGCAGCAATACGCCGAGCGACTGGCCAGCGGTGACCCGCGCGCCATCGAGCATGCGCAACAGCTCCGTGCCGCGGTCATCGAAAGCATCGAGGCCTCGCCGTTGGTGTTGGACCTGCTCGCCCAACTCCGCAACCAATTGGAGCACGACCTCGGCCAGCCGGACGGTTACTTGGCTCGACTCGTCGATCGCGAACTGCGTGCCGGTATCCTCGATGTGCTCAAGGAACCCGAGCGGCGCGTGGCCTTCGACAACTGGGTGAGGACGACAGCCCACGATCTGTTGCGTCGGCATCACAACCAGATCGGCCTGACGGTGCGGGAAAACCTCGAAGCCCTCGAAACCAGCACGTTGGTGGCGCAGATCGAAGAACGCGTCGGCGGCGATCTGCAGTTCATCCGCCTCAACGGCGCGGTCGTCGGAGGCCTGATCGGCGTCCTGCTGGCGCTGGCGCACCGATTCCTGGGGTGAAAAATGAGGCCGCGTGAACGGTTCCGAGTACCGAGTTCGGAGGTCGCAGGTGCTTACGACTTTTCGGGGCCGTCAGTCTTGGTGTCCACCTTCTTGATTTCGTCCTCGGCCCCTTCGAAGGCTTTCTTGAAATCACGGATGCCTTTGCCCAGGGCGCTGCCGATCTCTGGGAGCTTGCCCGGTCCAAAAATGACCAGGGCAATGACCAAGATGACGACCAGTTCGGGCACGCCTATACCAAACATTCTGTATCCTCCGGCCGGCACGATAGCATTCCGTGCAAGTGAACGCACGCTGATTCGTAGCGCGATTTCACCGCGTGCGCGGTGGCGAAAAAACCCGGCTCCGCCGCGTGGTTCAGCGGCGGCGGCCGCCGTATCCGCATGATCACCCGTCCACCGTTTCCAGCGTCAAGTCGATGTGTAACGACTGAGCGATGCCGTCGAGTTCGCGGCGCAGGGCGTCCTGGTCCACGTCCTCCGGGACGTCCATGCGGATCTTCATGCTGTAGATGAGCGTGCCGGTGCCGGGCTCCGGCCGCGACACGGTCGACATCTGGGTGACGTTGATCTGCCGGTTCGCCAGGCAACGCGTGATGCGCGCGACGATCCCGGCCTTGTCCACGCCGACGGCGTGCAGCTCGAAGGGCCGGGCGCGGTGGGAAATGCCGTATGGTACCGGCTCGCCTTCGAGCGGCCGGAAGAAAACGGTGAGGCGCTTTTCCCACTCGAGACGTTTGCACGCCGTCGACAGTTGGCGCTCAATGTCTTCACCCTCGCCGGTCAGCAGCAACAGCACGGCAAACTCGCTGCCGAGAATGGTCATGCTCGAGTCTTCCAGATTGCAGTCGCAATCGTAGATCAACTCGGCGAGATCGGCGACGATCCCCGGCCGATCCCGGCCAATAGCGGATAATGCGAACCAGTACTTCATCACGAGCCGCGATCCTAAGGCCTTAGGGCCGACCGGTCAACCCCGTTTCGCACCGCTAACTCCTTGCGTTCGATCGTTTGTTTTCGTACGCACCGCAGTACGAGATCTGGGAATGTCTGCTTCAGAACGGCGCTGTCATTCCCGTAAATGAGAGTGACGTGTGTCGATGTCTTCACTGAAAGCGGATTCTGCCGTGGCGTATTTTTTGCGATTCCGCGGCGGCAACTAGGTTTTTTACGCGTTGCGTTATAGCTCGGTTTGGGAGAGAACAGGACGAGATTCATGAGCGTGACCGAAGCAGCCTCCTCACTGGCGGAAATCCTTGCCAGTCACCTGGCCGGCCCCAGCGGGACAGGTCCCAACGGGACAGGCGTCGAGAACCTGATTCCGATGCTCCAGGACATTCAAGAGCGTGACGGCTACTTGTCCGAAGAAGCGGTTGGGATGCTGGCACGGGCGAGCGGCATCTCGGAGAATGAGATCTACGGTGTCGCCAGCTTTTATACCCAGTTCCGATTCGAACCGCCGGCCGAACACACGATCCATGTGTGCCAGGGAACGGCCTGCCACGTGCGCGGTAGTCATCAGATCCTATTCGACTTCGAGGAACGACTGCGCGTCAAAGCGGGTGGGATGACCGCCGACCACAAGTTTGGCTTGGAACGCGTCGCATGCGTTGGCTGCTGCGCCTTGGCGCCCGTCGTCCTCGTCGACGGCCAGGTGCGTGCCGGCATGAAGCCCAAGATGGTCACCGGCTTGCTCTCCAAACTCGGCTACAAGCCGAACGGCCACGGGCCGAGCGCAAAAGACGCATGATGTCCCTGCAACAAGCCTACGCTGCTGCCGCAGAGCGCTGGCAGGCGCTGGAAACGAGCCGGGTTCCGATCTTCTTCGTCGGCGCCGCAACCTGCGGCCGGGCCGCGGGGGCTGGTGAGACGCTCGAGCGCCTGCGCGCCGAGATTCAGGCGCAGAAGCTCGAAGCGCACGTGATTGAAACAGGCTGCCTCGGTCCGTGCTCGCTCGAGCCGTTGATGATCGTGCACAAGCCCGATGCACCGCGTGTGTGTTTTGGAAAGGTGGGACCACGCGAGGCGGTGGAGATCCTGCAGCGCCATGTCCTCGGTGACGACCCCTGCAGCGAGTGGGCCTTGGGCGCCATCACGCCGGGGAGCGTGAACGGCATCGGTGCGTTTGCCGATCACCCCATGATGCGTGGCCAGGTGCGCCGCATACTGGCCAACTGCGGCATCATCGATCCCGAGAGCATCGATCATTACCTGGCTCGCGAAGGTTATCGCGGCTTCTTGCGGGCGCTGGAGATCGGCGCGGATCAAGTCGTCGAAGCGGTGAAGCGCGCCGGCTTGCGTGGACGTGGTGGCGCCGGCTTTCCGACCTGGCGCAAGTGGGACGTCTGCCGCGGGACGCCTGCGGATCAACGCTATCTGATCTGCAACGCCGACGAGGGCGACCCGGGCGCCTTCATGAACCGCTCGCTGATCGAAGGCGATCCGCATGCGATTCTCGAAGGCATGTTGATCGCCGCCTTCGCCCTCGGCGCCAGCAAGGGGTACGTCTATTGCCGCGCCGAGTATCCGCTTGCCATCGCCCGCCTGAAGGTTGCGATTGGACAGATGCGTGAATTGGGTGTGCTGGGTCAGAACATCCAGGATTCCGGTTTTTCGTTCGACTTGCAGATCAAGAAGGGGGCCGGCGCATTTGTCTGCGGCGAGGAAACGGCGCTGATCGCGTCGATCGAAGGCCGCCGCGGCATGCCGCAACCACGGCCGCCGTTCCCTGCGGTCAGCGGCTTGTGGGGTAAGCCCACCATCATTCAAAACGTCGAGACCCTGGCCAATCTGCGGCTCATCCTGCGCCACGGTCCCGAATGGTACGCCCAGTACGGCACCGAGGCGAGCAAGGGCACCAGAACCTTCGCTCTCGCCGGCAAGGTCAAACGGACCGGCCTCATCGAGGTGCCGCTGGGCACCACGCTGCGGCAGATCGTCGAAGAGATCGGCGGGGGCGGTTCCGACGGCAAGCCCATCAAGGCCGTGCAAACCGGCGGACCCTCGGGCGGCTGCATCGCGGCCGAGAAGTTCGATTTGCCGGTCGATTATGAATCGCTGGCCCAGGCGGGCTCGATCATGGGGTCGGGCGGCATGATCGTCTTGGACGAAGAGACCTGCGCCGTCGATCTGGCGAAGTACTTCATCTCCTTCACGCAGAACGAATCGTGCGGCAAGTGTCCGCCGTGCCGGGTGGGGACGCGCGCCATGCTCTACCTCCTCGAGCGCATCGTCGACGGCAAGGGGAAACCAGAGGATATCCAGCGCCTCGAAGACCTGGCGGTGACGGTCGCGCGTGGCTCGCTGTGCGGCCTGGGCCAGACCGCGCCCAATCCTGTCCTGACGACGCTGCGCTACTTTCGCCAGGAATATCAGGACCACGTCGAGAAGAAGCAGTGCGCCGCTTTTGTCTGCCGCCCACTGATCCAGCATCGCATCGATGCGGAGCGCTGCCCGGGGTGTACGGCCTGCCTCAAGGTCTGTCCCGCCGAAGCGATTACGGGCAAACGGGGTGAGGCGCACGTTATCAACGAGGATCTTTGTTCGCAGTGCGGCTCGTGCCTGAGTGTCTGTCCGCCGACCTATGCGGCGGTGTACCGGGTCAGCGGTGAGCTGACGCGGCACGAAGAGATCCAGCAGAAACGCAAACCTGGGGCGGCGGCCGAGCACTCGCCAGAGGCGCAGTAGTGCAACTGTCCATCGACGGAAAATCGGTCAAGGCGCGTGACGGTGAGTCCGTTCTGCAGTGTGCGCTGCGGCACCGGATCTACGTTCCACACCTGTGCACGCACCCCAGCCTTCCGGCCTTCGGCGCCTGCCGCATGTGTGTTGTGGAAGTCGACGGCATGCGCGGCTTCCCCGCCTCCTGCGCGACGCCAGCGACCGAGGGGATGGTCGTACGCACTGACACGGCACAGCTGAAAGATCTGCGCCGCCGGATCCTCGAGCTGATGCTGCTCGAACACCCCAGCGCCTGCTTGGTGTGTGAGAAACAGGATCTCTGCGAGAAGTACCGGCCCAAAGCGGCCAAAGCCGGGCGCACGACCGGCTGCCACACCTGCAACAACAAGGACGCGTGCGAAGTGCGCGTCCTGGCCGACGAGCTGCAACTGACCGACCTGCCCGTGCCGCCGATCTACCGCGGCTTCCAGTTGGAACGCTCGGATCCGTTCATCGATCGCGACCTGAACTTGTGCATTCTGTGCGGGCGTTGCGTGCGCATCTGCAAAGCGCACCAGGGGCGAAGCACCATCGACTTCGTCGGCCGCGGCAGCGAGACCCGTATCGGCGAGGCCTTCGGCCGGTCGCTGACCGAAGCTGGGTGCCGCTTTTGCGGGTCGTGTGTCGATGTGTGCCCGACCGGCAGCCTCTCCGACCGCTACGCCAAGTGGTATGGCGCGGCGAAGCGGCTCACGGCGACGACGTGCACGCTGTGCGACACCGGCTGCGCCATCACCGTCCACGCCTCGGCGCAACGGCGTGCGGTCATGGCCCGCGCCATCAATACGCGTGTGCCGCTCTGCGTCCTGGGCCGCTTCGCCATCCCCGAGTTCCTGAACGGGGTCAGCCGGCTGAAGACGCCACAGGTCCGAATCAACAAAGTCCTGCGCGCGGTGCATTGGCCCGAGGCGTTGGCGCAAGCGGCGGAGCGGCTGAAACCGTTCGTCGGTGACGGCTTCGCGCTGGTGTGCGACACCACTAGCACGCTCGAAGACCGCTACGCGTTCGAGAAGTTCACACGGGAAGTGATGTTTTCGCCGCACTATATCGAGATCCGGCCCGACGAGCGCGGTGTATCGAGCAACGGTCTTCCCGACAGCGTGAAAGCTGCGGTGCTGACCGGGAACTTCGTCGACCCGGCCCGCCTCGCGCCTCTCGAGGTGCTGATCGTGCAGGACTGCTATCCCACGACGGCCACGGAACGGGTCGATGTGTCACTGCCGGCGGCGGTGCTGGCTGAGGTGGCGGGAACCTGGGTCGACGGCCGCGGCCTGATGCGGCCGCTTCGCAAGGCCTGCGACGGGCCCGGTGAGGCCAAACCCGATTGGCAAATCATCAGCGAGTTGGCTCGTGCCATGGGCGCGACAGGATTCGACTACCAGTCCGCGGCAGCGATCAAGAAAGAACTCGGTGCCGGCAAAGCTGGACTACGGATCAGACGGGCCGAGACGCCGGTCGCTGCCACCGATCCGAGCTATCGCCGCACCCATTTTCGCGGCCATGCGCTGGAAGAAAAGGTTCGCGGCCTGGCCGAGCTTGCCGTCGCGCCGCCGCCGGCGGCGGTTGCAGTTGGAGGTTGAGGCGTGTTCGAGATTCTTGAGAAACGCGAGATCGCCCCGAACGTGCACCGGGCGGTGATTCATGCGCCCGCCATCGCCAAGAAAGCTCGCGCCGGACAGTTCGTCATCATGATGGTCGACGAACGATCGGAGCGCGTGCCGTTCACGTTGTGTGATTGGGACCGGCAGGCCGGTACCGTGACCCTGGTCATTCAGGAAGTCGGCCAGTCGACCCGCAAGTTCGTCTTGCTCAAGGCCGGCGACCAGGTGGCGCATCTGGTCGGCCCGCTCGGCGTGCCGTTGGACGTCGAGAACTACGGCACGGTGGCATTAGCCGCCGGCTGCTACGGCATCGGCGCGGTCCTCGGCATCGCCCGCGCCATGAAGCAAGCGGGTAACCGCGTGATTACCGTCGTCGAGGCTGACAGCTCCTACCTCCATTACTTCCGCGACGAGTTGCGGGCGACGTCGGATGAACTGGTGCAGACCACCATCGACGGTTCCGACGGCATCAAGGGGCACTCGGTGGACGTGATCAAGCGCAAGCTGGAAAACGGTGAACAGCTGGATCGCGTGTTCGCCGTCGGCTGCGTGTTCATGATGATGCTCGCCGGCAACATCACCAAGCCATTTGGAGTGAAGACGCTGGTGGCGTTGAACCCGATCATGCTGGACGGTACGGGGATGTGCGGCGCGTGCCGCGTCACCGTCGGCAAGGAGACCAAGTTCGCTTGCGTCGACGGCCCGTTCTTCGACGCGCACGAGGTCGACTGGGACGAGTTGTGGGACCGCCGAGCCGCGTACGGCGAGGACGAGATTCACGCCGTGGCGCGGACCGCTGCGGTGACGCCGCGGCCGGCGCGGCCGGTTCGATTGTCCTGAGCGAGAGCAATGGCACAGCCAGTGAATAAGAAGAAGATTCCGCGGCAGGAGATGCCGGAGCAGGCGCCGGAAGACCGCGTCAATAACTTCGACGAGGTGCCGTACGGCTACACCGAAGAGCTGGCCATGCTCGAGGCCATGCGCTGCCTGCTGTGCAAGAGTCCGAAGTGCATAGCCGCGTGTCCAGTCAATATCGACATCCCGGCGTTCGTGACGTTGATTCAGCAAGGCAAGTTCCTTGAAGCCGCCCGCAAGATCAAGGAGAACAACGCCCTGCCGGCGGTCTGTGGCCGTGTGTGCCCGCAGGAGGATCAATGCGAAGGCGCGTGCGTGGTCGGCATCAAGCAAGAGCCGGTCTCCATCGGTCGGCTCGAGCGCTTCGCGGCTGACTACGAGCGGCATATGGGCACCGTGACCATTCCCGAGCTGCCGCCGAAGACAGGGAAGCGGGTGGCCATCGTCGGCGCCGGGCCTGCCGGCCTGACCGTGGCCGGCGATCTGGTGCTCAAGGGACACGAGGTGACGGTCTTCGAAGCGTTGCAGGACGCCGGCGGCGTACTCATGTACGGCATCCCAGAGTTCCGTTTGCCCAAAGAGATCGTGCGCGCCGAAGTCGACTACCTGAAGAAGCTCGGTGTCGAGTTCGTCATGGACTACGTCGTCGGCCGCAACAGCACCATCCAAGAGCTGTTAGGAGAAGAAGGATACCAGAGCGTGTTCGTCGGCACGGGTGCCGGGCTGCCGTCGTTCATGGAGATGCCCGGCGAGAACCTCATCGGCGTCTATTCGGCCAACGAGTATCTGACCCGCGCCAACTTGATGAAGGCATATCTCTTTCCCGAGTACGACACTCCGCCGATCAGCCGGCGGCGTGTGGCCGTGATCGGCGGCGGCAACGTGGCAATGGATTCGGCGCGTACCGCGCTGCGGTTGGGTGGGGATGTGACCATCGTTTACCGCCGCGCGCGCGAGCAGATGCCTGCCCGTGCCGAGGAAGTTCATCATGCCGAGCAGGAAGGCGTGAAGTTCATGCTGCTGACCAATCCGACGGGTGTCCTCGGCGACGAGCGCCACCGCGTGCTCGGGATGGAGTGCGTGAGGATGGAGTTGGGTGAGCCGGATGAGTCGGGCCGGCGGCGTCCGGTGGTGATGAAGGGGTCCGAGTTCATGATGGAGGTCGATACGGTCATCGTGGCCATCGGCAACAAGCCCAACCCGCTGGTGCCGCGCACGACGCCCGAGTTGAAGACGACCAAGTGGGGCACCGTGGTCGCCGACCCGAAGACCATGGCGACCTCGATTCCCGGCGTCTTTGCCGGCGGCGACATCGTCTCCGGCGCGGCCACGGTGATTCTTGCCATGGGCCAAGGCCGCCTCGCTGCCAGGGCCATGGACGCGTACCTGCGAGGGGAGCCGTTGCCTGCCGGTGGCGCCGAGGCCGCTGCTTCCTGATCCTGATCATACAGACGGCTGGCCGTACCAGCTACTGTTGGGCTATGACTTCCGTACAGATGCCCGAACGGAAACAGATCACTGGCCAGCGATTCCGTCGAGAGCGCAAGACGATCGGTGCGATGATCGCGATCTTCTGTCGCGACCACCACGCTCCTGCGCGCGGCCTGTGCCCGGAGTGCTCCGCGCTTTTTGCCTATGCGGAGCAGCGCCTGGACAACTGCCCATTCGGTGATGACAAGCCCACCTGCGCCAAGTGTCCAATTCACTGTTACAAACCGGCAACGCGCGAGCAGATTCGAGACGTGATGCGGTACGCGGGTCCGCGTATTCTCTTCCGCCGGCCGGTGCTGGCAATCTTCCACCTGCTCGAAGGGCGCAAAGAGCCGCCCGAACACCCGCGCCGAAAGCTCGCGAAGCCCGCCGATCCGGTTGAGCCGGCGCAAAGCCACAGCGAACGCCTCTGAGCTTTAGCTCCGCGGCCAAGGCCTCTCTCAAGCTCCCCGGGAACACCGAATTCCTCCACCGGCTTTACGGCCCCATTTTCACATTCCAGGGGCCCACGAACGCGTGCAATCGCACGGCTTGCCCGATTGTCCGTCAGTCCACCTTCTGGAAAGGAGCGGACTTACGCAGCGCCGGATTCCCTAGCTGGCCGCACGCACCCATCAGATCACGTCCATGAGTCAGACGGCGCTTTACAAAGATGCCGTTCCGTCTCAGCTCGGTCAGAAAGCGAAAGATCGCTGCTTCGTCGGGCGTTTCGTAGGTGGCGTCACGCTGCGGGTTGTACGGGATCAGGTTGACGACGCAGCGCAAGTCGCGGCACCATTTGGCGGTTTCGCGAGCCTGTTCGGGCGAGTCGTTGACGTCCTTGATCAGCACGTACTCGATCAGGAACAGCCCGCGGCGCGCCAGCGGGTATGCCACGAGAGCACGGTGCAGCTCCGCCAGCGGCATGCGTTTGTTGATCGGCATGAGCTGGTTGCGCAGCTCGTCGTTCGGCGCGTTGAGCGAAATCGCCAGCCGCAGGTTGGGCCAGTTCAGCTCCGCAAGTCTACGCAGGCCGTCGATGCGACCGACCGTGGAGAGGGTGATCTGGGTATACGGAAAGGCGATGCCATTGGGCTCGGTGAGGACTCGAATCGCCTGGGTCACCTCTTCGAAATTGTCGAGTGGTTCACCCATACCCATGAAGACGATGTTTTGGATGCCGCTGAGGAAATAGCGGTAGGGCTTTGACGGCGTGAGACCGCGCTCCGCCATCACCTCGCGAGCGACGAGAAACTGGCTGACGATCTCGGCGGCCGATAGGTTGCGCAGCAGGCCCATGCGGGCGGTTTCGCAGAAAGTGCAGCCCATACGACAGCCCACCTGCGACGATACACAGAGGGTGTGCCAGTTGGAGCCGCGATAGCTGTTCATGGGGATGATCACGGACTCGGTCTCGAACGGAGACACGCCGGCCGTACCGTGGGCCTCCAGACAGAATTTCAGCACCGCGTCTTGTTGCTCACGGCGGGTGATTCTCGGGAGCGCCAGGCCTGCCGCCGTGCGCATGGTGTGGCAATACGCCTCACGTGCGGCCTTCACGCTGGTGTGGTTCAAGGCGGCGAATTCGCGCAACGTCAGGCCGCAAATGTCGGCTGTGGGATTGTGCACACGGTCCAATGCGACTGCTCCCGTAGGAGCGCTGGCATCCTGCCGGCCGGGGCCGCCAGTTCCCGCAGCAACCTGTTCTCGCAACACCGGACGTAATTAGCTCAAAATCTGGTTCGATGCATCTCGGCAAGGGCGCGTGAGAATTCCGAAACGAGCATCTTCCCATAGCATGCGCCCACAGGTAGCGTGTCGGTACGGCGGAACAATAAAGGGGCAGGTAGGAGCGACTATGGATGCCGACGCCATTGTGGAGAATCTCGCGGTTGTGGATACCCACTTTCACAGCGAGGCGACTGGTGAAATCGAAAAGGCGGTGGCTCTGTACACCGATGACATCGTCTGGGAAGCCCCGGCTCGGCAACTGATTCTCCACGGCAAACGTGCCGCGGCGGAGAACTACCGGAAGATGTTCGGGTCGATGGCCGACGTGCAGGCAACCATGCTGCGGCGTTTCGCTACTGAAGATCGCGTTGTCGATGACAGCATCGTCAGGTTCACTCTCGCCGGCGACGGTGTCCACAATGCGCCTCTGCCGGTCGGCTCCGATGTGGAGCTGCGCTTGGTGCACATCTTCGAAATGCGTGACCGCAGGATCTCGCGAGAACTGGTGTACGAGATGTGGCGGAATGGCGCGCTCACAGGCCTGCCCGCTGCTGCTGTGACGCAGCCCGCGGAGCCCACTCCCGAACGCATCATGCAGCTCGGCCTCGGGTTCTGGGGTTCAAAGGCGTTGCTCAGTGCGGTCGAACTCGGCGTGTTTACCGAGTTGGCCAAGGCACCGCTTGGCGGGCAGAGGCTGGCCGAGCGACTCGGGCTCCATCCTCGGAGCTACCGCGATTTCTTCGATGCGCTGGTGGCGCTCGGCATGCTGGAGCGGCGCGGGGACGTGTATGCGAACACGGCCGAGACAGACTTTCTGCTCGATCGCGCCAAGCCTTCCTATGTTGGCGGTCTGCTGGAGATGGGCAACGCGCGCCTCTACGCCTGCTGGGGCGCCCTCACCGAAGCTTTGCGCACCGGTCAGCCGCAGAGCGAAGCCAAAGACGCCGGCAACCCATTCGACGCGTTGTACAGCGATGCCAACGGGCTGCGGGCTTTCCTGCAGGCGATGACCGGGGTCAGCATGGGAACCGCCAAAGTGATCGCCCGGAAATTCCCGTGGGATCGTTACAAGAGCTTTGTCGACATCGGCGCCGCGCAAGGCGCAACCCCGGTACAGATTGCGCTGGCGCACGGTGACCTCACCGGCGGCGGTTACGATCTGCCCGCCGTCGGGCCGATCTTCGAAGCCTACGTGAAGTCCTTCGGGCTCAGCGGCCGCCTGCGCTTCTATCCCGGCAACTTCTTCAGCGACGCATTGCCGTCGGCGGACGTGCTCATCATGGGCCACATCCTGCACGACTGGAACCTCGATGAGAAACAGATGCTGATCGCCAAAGCCTACGCCGCACTGCCACCCGGCGGCGCGCTGGTGATCTACGAAGCGCTCATCGATGACGACCGGCGGCGCAACGCGTTCGGGATGCTGATGAGTCTCAACATGCTGATCGAGACGCCGGGCGGCTTCGACTACACCGGCGCCGACTGCTCGGGCTGGATGCGCGCCGCCGGGTTCCGCGAGACCAGGGTGGAACATCTCGCCGGCCCCGACTCGATGGTGGTTGGGATCAAGTAACCGGCGCGGAGACGAAGCCGCGCCGCTCTCAGTCCTTGCCGCCCAGAATCTCCCGCTCGGCGGCGGGCCACACCTCTTGCAGGATGCTGACCATACGGTCGATGTCCGCTTTGGTCGAGATCAGCGGTGGCGAGAGTGCGACACACTGGAACAGGGCGCGGGCGATGAGGCCACGCTGGAAGGCGGCGGCGACGATGTGGTGCGGATCTTCAACGTTGGGGAACGGTTCCTTCGTCGTCTGGTCGCGCACGATCTCCATTGCCGCCAGCAAGCCGGCGCCGCGGATCTCCCCGACGATAGGCGAACGGCCGAAAGTCTCGTGTAGTCGTTCGAGTAAGTAGGCCCCCACCACTTTCGCGTTCTCCACCAGGCCTTCGCCTTCGATGATCTCGATGTTGGCAAGGCCGGCAGCGCAACAGGTCGGATGGTTGTTGTAGGTGAGGCCGAACATGAACGGGATGCCGTCCGGCATCTCGTCGCGAATGGTGTCGTAAACCTGATCGGAGATCACCGAGGCGGAAAGCGGCAGATAGCCGGATGACATCCCCTTCGCCAGGGACACGAGGTCGGGTTTGATGTTCCAGTGCTGCATCCCGAACCAGTGTCCCGTCCGCCCGAAACCGGTGACCACCTCGTCGAGGATGAGCAGGACATCGTGGCGCTTGCAGATCTCCTCAATCCGACCGAAGTAATCCGGCGGCGGAACGAGGACGCCACCCGTGCCCATCACCGGCTCGAGAATCACGGCCGCCACTGTGTCGGCGCCTTCCTGCTGGATCACGGTGTCCAGGTCATTGGCGCACGCCAGCCCGCAATCGGGGTACGTCTTGCCGAACTCGCAGCGGTAGCAGTAGGGCGGGGCAAAGTAAGCGTGCGAGGCGTCCTGCTCGATAAACATGTGATACGCCAGGATGCCAGTGGCCGAGCCGGCGCTACGGGTTGCCCCGTGGAAGGCCCAACGACGTGAAATGATCTTCACCTTGGATTGCTTGCCGCGCAGCGCGTGGTAGATCCGGGCGAACTTGAAGTTGCACTCGTTGGCTTCGCTGCCGCCGCTGTGGAAGAGAATATGGTTGAGGTGGCGGTCCTTCGGGAGCAGGCCCACGACCTTCTCCGCCAGCCGCGTGGCCGGCTCGTTGCCGAAATCCCAAAAGCTCGGGTAGTAAGCGAGCTTGCTCATCTGTGCCGCCACGGCGTCGGCGATCTCTTTGCGCCCGTGGCCGACGTTGATGTTGAACAGCCCGGAGAAACCGTCGATCAGCGTGCGGCCATCCGCCAGCTTCAACTCGATGCCGCGGCCGCCGACGAAGATCTTCGAGCCGTGCTTCTCCTGCTGGCGAAACTCGGTGATCGGGTGAATGACGTGGGCCCGATCGAGCCGCTCGATCTCGTCGAGGTTGGGAATGAGATTCGCCATGTCGTGCCTCCTGAAGAAACGTTGATAGTCGCCAGTTCGGATGGGGAGCTGTCCCTCACCGTAAAGCGTGTCGTCCGGCAATCAGCGGCAGGTCGAGCCAGCTCTTCACGCCCGGCTCCGCCCGGCAGACGGCCGGAATGGCATTGACGATCCGCATTGCCGTGCCGACGCAGCCGTCGATGTTGTGGTCGGGGCTATTGAAGCCGATCTGCAGGTCGCAGCGCATGGACGGCATGCCTTCTATCGTGACGCGATACGTTCCCGGGCCGGTGCCGTGCGGCCAGTGCGGGGCGATGTCGTCGCGCAGACGCGTGACGTGTTCGACGACAATCACCGGCTTGCCGCGCACGATGCCGGAGACCTCGAAGTGAATGCCGGCGACCGTTCCCTTTTCGATGCGCCCGCAGGGTATCTCGAAGGCTTCATCCGCCAAGGCCACTTCGTGCCACTGGCGAATATCCTCCAGCTCCACGGCCAGCGCATCCGCCACCATGCGTACCGATGGGCCCCAGGCCAGTGTCAAGGCGCCCGGTATGAGCAGTGGCACGGGAGTGCCCGGTGGCTTTCCAAAACCCATCACGTCGAACAGCGTCTGCGCTTGGTCGTAGGTGGCGTAGTTGAAGATCTCCTGGGCGCGGACCGACTCGATGCGCTCCGACAGGCTGGAGAGCAGGATGGGCAGGGCGTCGGGAGAAAAGCCGGGATCGATGCCGGAGCAGTAAAAGGATGAGCGCCCTTGCTGGCAGGCGGCTTCGAGCTGGTCCGCGAATGCGGGGACGGCATGCCACGGATAGATGAGCGGGACAAAGGAGCAGGTGACGAGGTTCTTGCCGCCGGCGAGGATCCGGCACATGTCGTCGATGGCCTCGCCGGGCCGGTAGTCGGTGGCGGCCGCGTACGACACACAGTCAGCCTCCAGCGCCAGGAGCTCATCGGCGTCGCGCCTTGCCTTGATGCCGATCGGACCGATGCCGCAGAGTTCGCCGGCGTCCTTGCCCGCTTTGCCCTCGCTGCTCACATATAGCCCGACGAGTTCCAACTCGGGGTGCCGTGCGATCGCGCGCAGAGCGTGTATCCCAACATGGCCTGTTGCCCACTGAATAACCCGGTATTTCATGTCGCGTGCTCGCCTCCCTTACGCATTGCGCACCGCCGAGCAGCCTGTGCGGCTTGACTAGCCCGCGCCGCACGAAACGGCTACGCGCGCGGCGTACCAGAAAACCCCGTTGATCTCAAAGCGGCGGTCTCGGCCTCAAGCATCGGACGGAGCGACCCGGCTGATCCACTCGCGGTAGGAGCCCGTGTAGCCCACCGCTTCTTGCCGAGCACGAACGCGGCGCAGGATTGCCTCGACTTGGTCCGTAGCCAGTGGCGGACGGTTGCGGACCCACGTGGCAATCTTCTCCACCGACTCGTCCACTGGCCCGGTAATCGAGTCGAGCGCCGCCTCCTCACCCTGGTGACCGTCGCTGCCGAGCCCAAGGAACTGCTCGATCACATGCGTACCAACCTGGATGCTGTGCCGACGCGAGGCGATGATGTTGCCCTTTCCGGTGACAGCATTCCCCGCCCCAAAGACCGTCTCATATCCCGCGATCCGGCCCAGTTCCAGGTCGGTAAAGTCGTAGACTTCGCCGCGTTGCGGAATCCCGGGCAGCGGCGCCGGGATGCTCCCGATGGAGCTGATCACCAGGGGGGCACGAACGTCCTCGGTGGCGCCCGGCACCGGGAGGACCCGTCCGTCCGTGATCTGGGTTTGCTGGAAGCGCAGCCCCACCAGGCGGTCGCCTTCGACCAGCAGCCCAACGGGGACGCGCTGGGGCTGAACGCGGAAGAGGTACTTTTGCATCGCCTTCTCGACAATGCGCCGCCGTGTTGCCTCGAACTTCTCCCGCCGTGCCGCATCCGCGTCCTCCGGAATATCGGTCAGCGGCATGTCCTCGATGCGCCTGCGGTAGAACAGCGTCGCTCCCTTGAGACCGAGCGACTCCCAGCTGAGCCCGTGCGCGGCCAGCGTGTCCGGGATCCCCGCGTGTTCCAGGTGCAGCATGTCTTCGCGGATGCCGCGCCGTTCCAACGCCAGCCGTACCGTCTCGATTTGCAATACCTTCATCACGTCGATCGAGGCGAGGCCGCCGCCGACGACGATGGCACCGTCTTCCACCTGATACGGAGGTCCACTGTCGCCGCCCTCGGAGAAGTCATTGAACCAGTGAATGAAGGGGTTCTGATAGACTAGGCCGCGGTCCACGTAGCGCTCGGCCCCTTCGATCGGAAGGGGGCGATCCTTCCAGGCTCCAACCGCCAGGATGATGGCGGTGAACCCCCAGTCCGTAGCCAGCGCGCGGAAGTCGATGTCGCGGCCGATCTTGGTCTGCGGCACGAAATGCACCTCCGGCCGATCGAGCTTTTCGTTGACGGTGGCGTACTCCTTCTGGCGCAGCTTGACATGCCACCGGGGCAGGCCGTCTTCGATCTTGCCGTAAGGCCGTACGTTTTGCTCAAACACCACGACGATGGCTTCGCGGTCGGCCAGCATGCTGGCTGTCTCCGCACCGGCAGTAGCCCCGCCAATGACTGCAACAACGTACCGCGAGGTCTCCATGGCCGCAGCATAACAGAGGGGCAGCTACTCCAAAAGATACCGGCCTGCTGTGTGAAGTTGTTGCCCTGCCGGGCGTTGAGTCGGGCGGCCTGGCCGCCCTATACCACCTGGACCTCACGCTGCTGGAAGAGGTGGTCGAGCCAGAGCGTGGTCAGCTTCTCCGCGGCGGAGTTCTGACGCAAGCGCTCGTGCAAGAAGCGGAAATCCACCTGATCGAGGAGCTGGTCCTGGTTGAAGCAACTGAAGACCAGTGACTCCTTGCCGGTGGCCGGATCAACCTGGCGTTGCAGGCACTGCGAGCAGACCTGCTTGAGCATGCACTGCATCGGTGAGTTGATCGAACCGATGGCCAGGTGGTCGGAGCGCAACACGTCTTTCAACACGGTGGACCGTGCCTGGCGGACTGCGTCCATCATCCGGTCCGACCCGATGCAGATGATCCGATCGACTTCTTGTAACGGGACGGGCGTCTCGCCGAGCTGACCGCGGGCGTACCACTCCATCGCCTGTACGATGTTGCCGACGACCGTGCGGTCCTGCGGACGGTGTGTCGCGATGGGATCGCCCTCATCGACGCTCCACACCACCAGATCGCAGGCATCCTCGATGTAGCGTCGCTTGAACAGATCGCCGGCTTGTTTGTAGCCGGCGAAGTAGATGACGCGGTTGCCCTGGGCCTTCATCGCCGCGGCGATCGAGAACATCACGGCGTTGCCCAAGCCGCCACCCGCGAGCAGGACCGTCTCGTTCTCCGGAATCTCCGTCGGCGTGCCTGTCGGACCCATCAACACGATTTCCTCGCCCGGTTCGAGAATCGCGCACAAGCGCGACGACCCCCCCATTTCGAGCACGATCAGCGAGATCAAGCCGCGGGCGGGATCGGTCCAGGCCCCGGTGAGCGCCAGGCCCTCCATGGTCAGACGGATGCCTTCCACCACCTCGGCCGTGACCTCGTAGTTCTGGACGCGGTAGAACTGACCCGGCCGGAAGTTGCGCGCCGCCAGCGGGGCACGCGCGATGACCTCGACGATACGATCGGCCAAACGGATCGCGTCGACCACCACCGCCCGCAGCCCGTCTTCCAACACTTCGGCGAAGCGCACCCAGGCGTTCTCGAGTTCCGCTTGCTCCTCGAGTTCCTGCGTGGCCACTTCGGGCTCGAACAATCGGGCGATCTCGCGGTAACCGAACCGTGCCGAGGCCATGGCTTTGACCACGTTGCCGGCGAACACAGGATGCGCGTCGCCATAGAAGGTCACGAAGCGGCCGTCCTTTTCGTACGAGGTGAAGAAGCCGGCGCCCCCGTCCGTTACCGGCTCGAGGCGGCGCGTACCCTCTGCGCCGTCGACGAGGCGATGCATGGCGAAGCAGGAACGCCGCTCGTCGATCTCGAACGTTCCTGGATGCTCCATTTCGTAGACGACGTTGGGATTGGTGCCGGCGGCAACCACAACGCTGCGGGCGGGGAAATCCACGGTCTCCCCAGTGTCCTTCCACTTGCCCTCGCGTAACTGCATGCGCGTGCAGCGCACAGTGCACACGTGACCGAACTCGTCCAGCACGGAGGCCACCGGGCTCATGCACTCGACGAAGCCGATGCCTTCTTCGAGCGACTTGATCACCTCCTCATGATTGAGCCGATAGGCCGGCGCGTCGAGTAGCCGCTTGCGGTACAGGATGCTGACGCCGCCCCAGGCGCGCACCAGACGCGCGAAGTCGGGCGAGCGGCCGGCGGCCGCCGCCGCGGCGCGCTCGGCGTGTACCATGCGCCCGTGGTCCAGCCACGTTCGAACGGTCTTGGCTTCCTCCGCATCGAGGCGCGTCCAGATCGCCGGCTCGCCGATGCGCCGTTTCAAACGGTCGAATCGCTCCAGGACCTTCTCGACCTGGGTGACGTAGTACGCTTGCAGCTCGGTGGCGGCGTCGATGGCCGTCAGACCGCCGCCGATGACGACGGCCGGGAGCTCGATTTGCAGATTGGTCAGCGAGTTCTTGCGATAGGCGCCCTGGCCTTGCAGGGCCATGAGGAAGTCGGAGGCCATGCGCACCCCGCGCGCCAGATTGTTCTGCATGGGGACGATGGTCGGACGTCCGGCACCGGCGGTGATGGCGATGTGGTCGAACCCGAGGCTCCACGCATCGTCGGTGGTGAGCGTGCCGCCGAAGCGCACGCCATCGAGCAAGCGGAACTTCTTGCGCCGCATCAGGAGCACATAGTTGATGTCGAGGAAGTTCTTGTCCCAGCGCACGGTGATGCCGTACTCGGCGACGCCACCGAAGCCGAGCGTCGGGCGCTCCGAGAGCGGGCCGATGATTTCAGCGACGTCACGGATCGGCTGCGGTACGCGCCGCTTGGCACCGCGCAGTTGTAGGGCGAGCGGCTCGACCTTGAGGCCTTCGATGCCCACGACGCCGAAGCCCTCGTTGAGCAGGTGATGCGCCAGGGTGTAGCCGGCGGGACCCATGCCGACGACGAGCACGTTTTTCCCGTTGTAGCGCAGCGGGTACGGGCGCCTCGCGTTGAGCGGATTCCACCGCGTCAGCAGCGAGACGATCTCGAAGCCGTACGGCAGCTGCAGCACGTCGGTCAGGATGCCGGTCTCGATTTGCGGGATGTTCACCGGGTCCTGTTTTTGGAAGATGCACGACTTCATGCAGTCGTTGCAAATGCGGTGACCCGTCCCGGCCAGCATCGGGTTGTCGATCATGATCACCGCCAGGGCGCCGATGGGGTGGCCCTCGCGGTAGAGGTGGATCATCTCCGAGATTTTCTCTTCCAAGGGGCAGCCCGCCAGCCCGATGCCGAGCGGGTTGCGCTGCACCTCGCCGGTCTTGGTGCGCAAGCCGGTGGAACACGAATCTTTGCCGCGATCGTGACAGGTGAGACAGTAGTGCGATTCCCGCAGATTCTCGCGCTGCGTGAAACGGGGATCGGTGAGATTGAAACCGTCGCGATGCCGGCGGGTCTCCGGCGGACCCATGAAGAACTCGGGCAGGTCCGCGCGCGGCCGGATGCGCGGGACCAGGTCGTTGTAGTTTATCTTCTGCGGCACGCGGAAGCAGGTGAACTGCCGGCGGCGCTGCGTCAAGCCGGGATGCACGGCAAGCGCCCGCACCCAGGCCTCCACTGCCGCCAGTTGCTGCTGCGCCTGGGCGCGGAGCGCTGCATCCGGCGTCGTGTCGATGGTCTTCTGCAGCGTAGTGGTGACGACGGCCAGCTCGCGCTCGGGATCCGAGGTCAAGGCGGCATCCGGCATCACCTCGTCCACCACTTCGCGGTACGCGAACTCCAGCTCCACCGGATCCATCTGCGTCAGTGCTTCGGCCGCGCTCATGTTCTTGAGCACGGCGCGTTCGACGAACTGGCGCTTCCAATCGAAGATGATCTGGTCGGCCCGCACCCGTTCGCACAGCACGTCGTGATCGGCCTCGATGTGGAACAAGCGGGCAATGAACGCGCCGACATGCGGCGCGACGCGGATGAGCAGTTCGGACTCCTGCAGCCGTTCGACTCCGCCGCCACTGGCGTTGCGGTAGCGCTCGAACTCCGCCGCCAGCGCCGGATCGCTTTCGTGGAGCGTCTGCAGAAATGCCTTGTCGAGCGCCTCGAGGCGCCGGACACGATTCAGATCGGCGTATTTGAACCCGGGAATCCCGAGTTGCAGGTTCCACGCTCGGGCTTCCTCACGGAGATTCTGCGGCAGATGTTTCAAAGCCATTTCGCTGATGTGCTCCCTTTCATGCCGCTTGCGTGGCCAGCAGCTGCCGGCCACGGGTGGGCCTTCGCGACGCTCGGTACCTGGCCTACGTAGCGTTGTTTTCTTATTGAGGAAAGTGCTGGGAGGCAGGTTCTCTCGGTCGCCGCTTACGAACGTCCGCGATCTTTCGCGCGCTCATCACCAGCCAGAATCGCTTGGCGTGATGGAATTGGATCTCGCCAAGGCCAACCCTCTCACACCGGGCCTTCAATTCGCTGGCAGAAAACAGGTGGACGCCCAGGAAGGCGACGGAGCCGTCGGTCAGTGCGGACAGTGGTCCACTGTACCGGCGAGCGGCGCTGACAATGAAGAGACCGCCCGGTTTCAGCACGCGATGCACCTCGCGCAGAGCCCGCGCCGCATTGGGGAAGAGATGCAGTGCCCCACCGCAGTTGACCAGGTCGAAGCGCTCTGACGGGAACGGCAAGCGCAGCGCCTTGCCGCGAATCAGAACGATATTGCTCAGCCGCTCCTCGTGGGCACGCTGGCTGGCGTAGCGCAGCATGGGCAGAGAGAGGTCCAACCCCGCCACGGTGCCCGCCTGCGCTCGCTGGGCCAGCGGGCGCGTATAGATTCCTGAACCGCAGGCCAGATCGAGCACCGTGTCCGCACGCTTCACGCTGGCGACACGGAAGACGAGCGCTTGTTCTTGCTCGAAAGAGATCCCCATGGACTCCGCCGCTAGCACGCTGCGCCGCCACCAGTGGCTCTCGTAAATGCGGACGACGGATTCCGATTCCATGACGCGCTGTACGAGGCTGCGCCTCACGGCGACGCCGGGCATGAGATCGATCACGCCCTGGTCAACCGGGTACGCCGCCGAGCAGGTGCCACAGCACACCACTTCGGCCCGCGCCGCCGGGAAAACGAGAAAGCCCTGGTTGCATTTTGGACAGCGCACCAGCTCGTTCCGGATCGCGGTGTTCACGCCTCTCCTCCCTTGGCGGGCATGCCGAGATCTGCCAGTGTCGCTTTTCACCCGATACCCATGCAAACTGTGGTTGCCACATGCTTACTGGAACAGGAGAGCCGGTGTCAAAGCACGCCGGGTAAGGTTGGCTCGGGCGGATAGAGCAACATGGGATCAATTGACGAGTTCTCGTTGTCCGTTCGGCTGTTTTTGAAAGCCTACCGGTGGCGCCGGATTGATCCGGTGCCGTGGACGCCGCTGGCCCAGCCGCTCTCACAATGCCGGCTGGCCGTGGTGTCCAGCGCCGGATTCGTGGCGCCCGGGCAGCCCGCCTTCGATAGCTCGGTGCGTGGGGGCGATGTGTCGTTTCGCGATATTCCGTCCGAGATCGATGTGCAGACTTTGGTCGACACGCACCGCAGTGAATCCTTTGACCACACGGGATTGCGTGAGGACCCGAATCTGGCGTTCCCGATCGACCGGGTTCGTGAGCTGGCCGAGCGGGGACGGATCGGTTCGGTCAATCATCGGCACTTGTCCTTCATGGGCTCGATCACCGCGCCGGGGCGTCTGGTGCGCGACACCGCGCCCGAGGTTGCCCGCCGGCTGGTAGCCGACGGCGTCGACGTCGCCCTGCTGGTTCCGGTTTGACCGTTCTGTAACCAGGCCGTGTGCCTGGTCGCCGCCGAGATCGAGCGCCAGGGCATCGCCACGGTGACGATTCAACTGCTGCGCGAAGTGGCGGAACGAGTTCGTCCGCCACGCGCCTTGTTCGTGCCATTCCGCCACGGGTATCCGCTGGGAAGACCCAACGATCCGGCGACGCAGCATGCCGTGCTCGAAGCGGCGTTGCGGCTGCTGGAAGATCCGTCGCTCCGGCCGCCGGCGCTTGTGGATCTTTTCCCCAAGCGGCCTCGGGATGCGTCGCCCTCATCGTGACCGTCTCCATCAGAAGCGCTGCGAAGACGGATCAATGTGACTATGAGGTGCCCCGGCCTCGCGGCCGCCACCTTAAGCAACTGCAAACAGCTACTGCCTAGAAGTCGGGCACACCCTCCTGCGCATAGCGCCCATATCGGCATCGCGTATAGGAATCGATGTATGGCATCGGCATTGCTGAGTTCCATCGTCCGTGAGTTCTCGCGGGTCAGCCCCTCCTAAGAGCGGCCGGCGAGACCTGCACGGGCGGGCTGATGACTCACGGGTCACCAGCCCGATCTTTGCTGAAAGGAGTGTCGATGAAGAAGATCGAGGCAATTATCAAACCCTTCAAGCTCGACGAGGTCAAAGAGGCGCTTGGCCGGGAAGGCATTCAAGGCATGACGGTCTCTGAGGTCCAAGGCTTCGGACGGCAGAAGGGCCACACCGAACTCTACCGGGGGGCCGAGTATGTCGTCGACTTCATTCCGAAGGTGAAGATCGAGATCGTTGTCGACGACAGCAACGCCGCGCAGATCGTGGAAGCCATCTGCAACGCGGCGCGCACCGGTCACATCGGCGACGGCAAGATCTTCGTGCTGCCGATGGAAGAGATCGTCCGCATTCGCACCGGCGAACGCGG